>JANNMV010000127.1:0-4604 GCA_031398205.1 Pseudomonadota bacterium
GTCGGCGCGTGGGCGCCAGCCTGCTGATCGTGCAATGGCAAAACGGCGTACCCCTGACCGTTTACCCCGCCAAGGATGCGTTGGCGCCACCGGCGTGGCCAAAGCGATAAGTCGAGCGCCCGTGTTACAGTAAACTTTTACTTGATGCGCCGCGTTAATCAATACCGATAGCGTGGGTTTTCGACAGACGCTCTAGATTTTCTTAAATAATTCAAGGAGCACCTCAATGAAAAAGCTAGTGCTAATGGTTTTCTTTGCATGTTTCGCCGCCAGCGCAAGCGCCGCGACGGAATGCGAAAAGGATGGCAAAAAGTACAAAAACGGCGATAAGGTCGGCCCATTCACCTGTATGCCCGACGGTACGTGGAAACGCTGAAAAATGCCGGAACGCCATTGTAAGTAAGTTTTGAGTTCAACGTCGCGCCCGTAAGTTTCATAGACTTACGGGCGCGACGCGTTTTACACTACGCAAGTCAGCCACAGCGAAACGGGGAACCAGGTGTCGGAAAAGTCCACGGGTAAAGAGGAAGAATCAGGCAGCGCCAGCCGCTGGTTTTGGGAGATGCTCGAGTGGCTCACGAAATTGATTCCGGGCCTGGCGACCATCGCCGTGGCCGTGATCGCCCACAATTTTCAGTCGTCCATGTCCACCACCACGCTGTTGAGCGAGCGCGAGAAGGCGGACAGTCAACTGCGCGCGACCATGTTTTCCGACCTGATTGGCCCGATTGCCGGGCCTAACAAGGCCGGCGGCGCGGATGTCGATCGCGAACGCATTTTGGCGGAGCTTCTGGCGCTCAACTTCCACGAGCATTTCGAGTTGCGGCCGCTGTTGCTACACGTTGACAACCGCCTCGCGGCCGAGATTCGTTCCGGGTCAAAAAATATCACCGAGCGGTCGCGCGACTCGTTGCGCTCGGTCGCTCGGCGGGTCACCTCGCGCCAGATCGCATTGCTGTCGAAAAAAGAAAGCGAAGAGAACACGCAAGCACAAGCGCAAATCGTGCACATGGACATCGTCAGCCCGCCGCCCGCGGGCGAAACGATTCCGCGCTTCCCGAAGTCCGTGGGGCCGTTGCAATTGGTCAGCAATTTCCGCGAGCCGATCGAGGTGTCGAGCCCGTCGAAGAAGTACAAACTCTATTTGATTTTCGATTCCCTCGATCTGCAGGAACAAACCGTGCACGTGGACATCAGCATTTACAGCAATGGCTCGGGCGAAGAAAAAGAGACCGCGCACTACGATTTTCTACTGTCCTGGTTCGATTTTCCATTTACCGATAACACGTTGCTGGCCGACGGTACACGCTTTGCGCTGGCGCTGGATCAACTCGACGATTTGGTGACGCGGTTGAGCGAGGATGAGAAAAAGACCATCACCGCGAAAACGCTGCCGCGTCTCAAAGTGAACTTGATTTGGTTCCCGCAGGATTATTTTGCCGCGCGCGAACGCCCGACCAATTATCGCCAATTCCGCGAGAAGCTCGGCTTGGAGTTGAAGTAGCGCCGTTGTCAAAGCCCCATGGCATCGTGAGCGAATGAATCTGACCGCCGACGAAATCGAACGAATTGCCGCGCAGACGTTGGATCATTATCAGCAGCGTGCGGCAGAATTCTGGCAAGGCACGCGCGATCATGACGTAAGTCAAAATATCGCCGCGCTGTTGCAGCATATCGAGGCGCCGGCGCCGTTTGAGATACTGGATTTTGGCTGCGGGCCAGGCCGCGATCTCAAAACATTCAAATTGCTCGGGCACCGCGCCACGGGTCTCGAGGGCGCAGCGCAACTCGCTGCGATGGCGCGCACCTACAGCGGCTGCGACGTGCTACAGCAGAATTTCCTACAACTGGATTTGCCCAGCGGGCAATTCGATGGCGTGTTCGCCAATGCGGTGTTGTTCCATGTTCCGAGCCAAGCGTTGCCGCGCGTTCTGGCCCATCTGTTTGCGACACTGAAGCCCGGTGGCGTGCTCTTCAGTTCAAACCCGCGCGGCGACGGCCAAGAGGGCTGGAACGGCGACCGCTATGGCGCCTTTCACGATTTGCCCGCTTGGCGTGGTTATATGTCAGCGGCCGGATTCATCGAACTGATTCACTACTATCGCCCCGCCGGCCTGCCGCGCGAACGACAGCCGTGGCTGGCCAGCGTATGGCGCAAAGGGAAGCTCTGATTAAGTCCATGACAGGTGCGTATCCCATTTCATTTTGCACGCGTGTTTCGATTTGAAACGATCCACCATTCCCTGCGCACGACCAGCGGATAAATTCCAGCGACGGCCCAAGCGGGCATTCAAGACACAGAGTAGATTTGTGAATTGCGCCAAGGGTGGTGAAACCATGCTTTTGTGATATCCTATGGATATCTGTTTTATAGGAATAAACTCATGTCCTCTACCACCTCTCGGGCCTCGGCTTCGAGCTTGCGTCAAGGGATGGTGTTTCGATTTCGCGACACCGACACCCGCTTTGGCGTTTCGCGGCGCACAACCACGCGCCTGGCCAAACAGTTGGGGATGACTGAAACGGAAGTCATTCATTTTGCCATTGCGCAATTGGCTCGGGAGCAACTTCCGGCTTATGAACCGGATGATGCGGCGTTGACGAGCAAGCAGCTCGACCGTATCAAGAAACTTGAACCGCAGGGACGCATGCGCACTGCGGAAAGCTTGTTCTAGGTGGCGGGCAGCCACAAATTTTTCTCACCCCCTCGGCCGGGCGACATTGTTTGGTGCCAATTCCCGCAGGATAAGAAGTTGGAACCGGGGCCGAAAGCTCGGCCAGCGCTTGTCGTCAAAGTCGGCGAAATCGACGGCGAGCCGGCCGTCGCCATAGCGTATGGCACCAGTCGGCGAGTCGAGGAATTGCATCCGGGCGAGTTTGCGATCACCCGTGCCGACCGTGAAGCATTTGCGGTGGCGGGTTTAAGTTTTGATACGAAGTTTGACCTAACCAACGTGATCGAACTACCTTTTTCAGAGCGGTGGTTTACCGTTCCGCCAGGCGCGCCACACGGGCAAATACCGACACTGGGGTTATTGCATCCAACGATGGTGCGTCGGGCGGGTGCGGCGCACCGTGCCGCAGCGAAAAAGTAGATAACACTAATCCATTTCCGCAGATTCATAAGGTAATCAATGTTCGAACCGATCCGAATTTGGTTAGTCGCTCGTCGTCAAAGAAAGGCTGCGATCCGACGGACTTTGCAACGCTAGAAACGACAGTGGAGGCACGCGCAGCGGGCGCCGCCGTCCTTGTCGCGCACCGCAGTCGTAATATTATTTCGGCGGCACTACGGCTTTAGCCGGTCGTGGGCAAGCGACGGACAGGCGATATTGGGCAATGGAATACACCGCATGGTCGCGTTGGGAGGGAGGCGCCGAGAATCGTTATACTGTTGCAATACTTTGAATAAAACGCTCGCTTAAATCCTCAGTGAATCGGCACAATCGCATGTTGGCTAAAATTATTGGCGCGTTCTTTTTATCATTCGCGATCGTGGCACTTGCGCAAACTGATCCGGTAAGCGCGTTCTTGGTGAATCGAGCGGATCGCGAGGCCTACGCGCAGCCGTTACCCGCGCTTACTTATAAACAGCAGCAGGTATTCATGGCCGGACGCGGCCACTTTAACCGGCGCTGGGTTATTTTTGGCGTCGCCGCCGGCGATTGGGGACTCGGGCCGACCTTTATCGCCGATCGCTGCAGCGCCTGCCACGTCGGTGGTGGGCGCGGCGCGCCGCCAGCGCAGGCTTCGGAGCAACTTACCTCGATGCTGGTGCGAATCAGCGTGCCCGGTAAAGATGAGCACGGCGCGCCGAATATCGTGCCGCACTATGGCGACCAATTACAGAACCAAGCGCTGCAAGGGCAAAGCTTCGAATGGAGTTATTCCGCGCAGCCGGTGCCCACTGAAGCCGATGTCTATTTGGATTGGGTCGAGTCCAGCGTAACCTTGGCTGATGGCGCGGTGGTTCCGTTGCGCAAGCCCGCCCTGCGAATTGAGCACCTCAATTTCGGTCCGCTGCCAAGCGATGTCCAACGGTCGCTGCGCATCGCCCAGCCGGTATTCGGCATGGGATTACTGGAAGCGGTGTCCGAACAAATCTTGCGTGACGTGGCTGAGCGCCAACGCGCGCAAGGATTCAACGGCCGCATCAATACCGTATGGGATGAGATCAACCAACGACCAGCGCTCGGCCGCTTCGGTTGGAAGGCCAATCAACCGAGCGTGCGGCAACAGATCGCCGCAGCATTTCTGGGCGATATGGGTGTGACCTCCAGTCTGCACATGAAGCAGAACTGCCCGCCGATTCAAGACATCTGCGAACACGAAGTGCCGGGCAATCGCCCCGAGTTGATCGACCCGGACTGGAACGATTTGGAGCTATGGACCCTCGGCCTCGCCGTGCCCGCACCGCGCGATCAAGCAGCGCCGGACGTGCAGCGCGGTGCAAAATTATTCGACGAGGCGAAATGTGCCGTCTGTCACCTGCCGAGCCTGACGACCGCAGACAAATTCGAGCGCCTACCGCAGTTAGCGCAACAAACTTTTCACGCCTACACGGACTTGTTGCTGCACGACATGGGAGAAGAACTGGCCGACGG
>JANNMV010000256.1:0-7016 GCA_031398205.1 Pseudomonadota bacterium
ACAGCTCGTCCTGAATATTTCCCCCGCGCCGCCGCCCACGTTTGCCAGTTTTATCATCGGCCAGAATCCAGAGTTATGCACGCTGTTGCAGGCGATGGCGAGCGGAGAATATCGCGAACGCTTCGTCTATCTTTGGGGTGCGCCGGGCGCCGGTAAATCCCATTTGCTCGGCGCCTTCGCTACGGCTGCGAGCGCGCGCCCGGTGGTTCGTTTAGACAGCCACTCAACGGCGCCAGAGATTTCCCTGGTGCGCGGCGATGAAACCGTGATTTTCGACGACGTCCATCACCTCAGCTCCACCGGCCAACCGGCGTTGTTTCATGCCTATAACCGCATCCGCACGGCGAGCGGGCGATTCGTCGTTAGCGGCACGCTGCCACCGGCGCAGTTGACGTTGCTGCCGGATCTTAAGTCGCGTCTGGGCTGGGGCTTGGTGCTGGAGGTGAAGCCGTTGAGCGATGAGGAAAAATACGCCGCGCTGTCGCAACAAGCCACAGCACGGGGATTTTCCCTTAAGCCGGAGGTGATCCGCTATATCGTGGCCCATTACCCGCGCGATTTGCCCGCGCTGATGAGTTTGCTCGCGGCGTTGGATTTGTATTCGTTGCAACACAAACGCCCGATTACCGTACCATTGCTCAAAGAAGTCATCGATCAAGAACTCACTTTGGAGTCGTAACTTGGATTTAATTTTGTTTGATTTGGACAATACGTTGCTCGCCGGTGACAGCGACTACGAGTGGGCGCAATATTTGATCGAAAAAGGGGTGCGCGACCGCGCGGAACATGAAGTGCGCAATCTGCATTTTTATGAATCCTATAAAGCAGGTACGCTCGATATTCACGAGTTTCTCGACTATCAGTTGCAGCCGCTGGCCAGTCACCCGCAGAAAAAATTAAAGAAATGGCGCGCGGACTATGTGGCGACCAAAATATTACCGATCATCACCGACAAGGCGCGGGAATTGGTCAACGCGGCGCTGCGCCAAACAGAATATGTGTTGATTATCACGGCGACAAATCGTTTTGTCACCGAGACGATCGCCACGGAATTCGGTATTAAATATCTAATCGGCACCGAACCGGAAGAGATCGACGGCGAGTTCACCGGAAGAGTCGCCGGCACGCCAAGTTTTCGCGAAGGCAAGATTACGCGGCTTGAAGAATGGCTCCAGGCGCGGGGCTTGGGCGTGCACTCGTTCGACACGACGCGCTTTTATAGCGATTCGCTGAACGATTTGCCGCTGCTGAATATTGTCAAGGAGCCCATTGCCGTCGATCCGGATGATACTTTACGCAGTCATGCGCAGAGTAAGGGTTGGCCGGTGATTTCTTTGCGGGATTGAGTTGTCGGACTCGATGGTTCTTTTTAGCGTCCCCCTTATGGCCTTGGCCCTAAGCCACCTCGTAGGCCGGGGCGGGGTGGCCCCGGGCCATGAGGGGGGCGTTCGATACACCCAAGAAATACACTAAATGCAACGCCCCGTCGTTGCCGCCGCACTGTTAATTTTTGCGCTAGCGAGCCTTTGGTTCGGTCTTTCCGGCGGAAGCGTCAAACTCACGAACAGTGAAGTCTGGCTTGCACTAATCGGCCAAGGCAGCGATGTCCACCGCCAAATTGTGCAAGAGCTACGTGCGCCGCGCGTATTCGCCGCCTTCGCTTGCGGCGGATTACTCGCACTCGCCGGAACTTTATTGCAAGTTTTGCTACGCAACCCCCTTGCCGATCCCTACATACTAGGCATTTCCGGTGGCGCGGCGGTAGGCGCGCTCGCCGCTTTGACCTTAGGCATGGCTGCCCTGTCAGTCAATATCGGCGCGCTTCTCGGGGCAGTGGCGGCGATTGCATTGGTGTTTGCCCTCGGCTGGCGCGGGCGAGGTGCCGGCCCGGAGCGTACGTTGCTCGCCGGTGTGGTGTTATCCGCCGGCTTCGCCGCGATTATCAGCTTGTTTCTAGTGTTGGCGCCCGCCGCGCAGTTACACGGCATGTTGTTCTGGTTGATGGGCGATTTATCGCGGGTGATTTCCGCCGACATTGCTTTAGTTACGCTCGGTATCGTGGCGGTTATCAGCGTACTACTGGGCCATTCTCTCGACATTCTCGCCCTGGGCGAAACCAAGGCGGCGACTTTGGGATTAAGCGCCAAGCCGTTCCAGATTTTGATTTTCTTGCTCGCCGCCGTGGCAACGACGGTTGTGGTGGTCAGCGCCGGTTCCATCGGCTTTGTTGGGTTACTCGTTCCCCACGCCATTCGCTTGCTGGGCATTACGCGCCACCGTGCGCTCATGGTGTTTTCTATTTTTGCCGGCGGCGCATTTTTGGTGTGGGCCGATCTGCTTGCGCGCAGCATCGCCGCGCCGCTGCAATTGCCGGTGGGCGCGGTGACGGCGTTGCTCGGCGTGCCTTTGCTGCTGCTCTTGCTCATCCGGCGATGACCACGCTCAGCACCGAGAACCTCACGCTCGCTCATCCCGGCAAAACCTTGCTGCGCGACTTGTCGATCGCGTTTGCGCCCGGCGAATGTTGGGCGGTGCTCGGCCCAAACGGCAGCGGCAAGACCACGTTACTACACGCGCTCGCCGGCCTGCGCGCTACGCAAGACGGCTTGATCAAGCTCGATGGCAAAAACGTCGCTAACGTTTCCCGGCGTGAACTCGCGCAACGAATCGGCTTGCTGCTGCAAGAGGAGAGCAGCGGATTTCACGGCAACGTCGGCGAATACGTCGAGCTAGGTCTATTCTCGCAAGGCACCTGGCTGTCAGGCAACACCCACGCGGCTTCCAAGGCACATGCCGCCATGTTCCGCATGCAGATTGGTGCTCAGGCCGATCGCCCATGGCAGCAACTTTCCGGTGGCGAACGGCAACGCGCGCGTTTGGCGCAGTTGTTGGCGCAAGCCCCCGACATTTTCTTGCTCGACGAGCCGTTACTGCATCTGGATTTGCGTCATCAACTGGCGGTTTTGCGGTGCTTCCGCGAACTTGCAAAAGAAAACGGCAAAACCGTCATCATGGTGTTACACGACAGCCTCTGGGCGAGCCGGTTTTGCGACCGCGCGCTGATGCTTTATGATGACAGCACTTGCCGCTTCGGCGCGGCCGATGCCCTGATCACTAAAACCAACTTAGCTCAACTATATTCCTGCTCAATGGATAGTTTCGAATTCTCCCTGCCCACATGATTAAAAAATTCATTCAACGGGTATTTGGCAAAGAGAAAAAATCATCGGATCCGAAAACATCGAAGCCGCGCGTCCTCAAAGTCAAGGAACACGGCATCAAGCGCGACATGATCAGCGCCTGCGCGTTGCGCACCACGACCCAGTTGCAACAGGCCGGCTACCAGGCGTTTGTCGTCGGCGGCGCCGTGCGCGATTTGCTCACCGGCCGCGCGCCGAAAGATTTCGATGTCGCGACCGACGCCACACCTGAACAAGTCAAAGCCGCCATACGCCGTTCGCGCATTATCGGCCGGCGCTTTCAAATCGTGCACGCTTTGTGCGGTAACGAGACCGTCGAAGTGTCGACGTTTCGCGCCATGTCCGTGCCGATTGCCGAAGGCGAAGTCGAGAGCAACGAAATGCGCAGCGACGAACACGGACGCTTGCTGCGCGACCACGTCTTCGGCAACCAGGCCGAAGATGCCTCGCGCCGCGACTTCACCGCCAACGCGTTGTTCTACGATCCAGCCACCGAAGAAGTGTGGGATTACCACCACGGCGTGGCCGATATTCGGGCGAAAAAATTGCGCATGATCGGCGATCCGGCGACGCGTTATCGCGAAGATCCGGTGCGCATGCTGCGCGCCGCGCGCTTCGCCGCCAAGCTTGGATTCCACATCGACGGCCCGACGCAAAAACCGATTCGCGACATGGCCGATTTACTCAAGAATGTGCCGAAGTCGCGCCTGTTCGACGAAATGATGAAACTGCTGTTGTCCGGCCATGCGTGGGCTTGCGTGACGACATTGCGGTCGGAAGGTTTGCATCATGGTTTGCTACCGCTACTCGACGTGATTTTGGAGCAACCCATGGGCGAGCGCTTCGTTAAACTCGCCTTGGAGCAAACCGATTTACGCATCCAGCAGGACAAACCGGTGTCGCCCGGATTTTTATTCGCCACTTTGCTGTGGCACGAAGTGCTCGCCGCGTGGGATGTCAATCTGAAGCAGGGCCTGCGCAAATCGCTGGCGCTGCAGCAAGCCATGGACGACGTGCTGAAACAGCAGTCGGCGCAACTGAATATTCCGCGCCGTTACGATGCGGTAATGAACGAAATCTGGCAGTTGCAACCGCGCTTTCTCGATCGCGCCGGCTCCAAGCCGTTTCGCTTGCTGAGCCATCCGCGCTTTCGCGCCGGTTACGATTTTTTGTTGTTGCGTTGTCAAAGTGGCGAACTCGACGCGGAACTGGGCGAGTGGTGGGAGAAATTCCAAAGCACCGAGGAAGAACAGCGTCAAGGTATGTTGCTGCTGGAAACCACCGAGCCGGGAATAAAAAAACGCCGTCGCCGCAAACGTAAAAGCGCCACGGCGAGCCCGGTCGATGCGGAATGAAGACGGTCGCCTACATCGCCTTGGGTTCTAATTTAGACAATCCAAAAATGCAGATTCAAGATGCGTTCGCCGAGCTCGATGAAATCGAAGATTCGCGCTTGTTGCAGACATCGTCGCTGTACGCCAGCGCGCCGTGGGGCTACGCCAATCAACCGGATTTCATCAACGCCGTCGCGTCGATCGAAACCGAGTTGCCGCCGCGTCGCCTGCTCGAAGAGTTGCTGAAGATCGAAACCTGGCATGGCCGCGAGCGCGCGTTCCCGAACTCGCCGCGCACTCTGGATCTGGACATCGCGCTGTACGGCGAAGAAGTCGTCGACGAGGAAAATTTGACGATTCCCCATCCACGTATGCATGAGCGCGCGTTCGTGCTGGCGCCGCTGGCGGAGATTGCGCCGGAGGTGGTGATTCCGGGGCGGGGCGCGATCGCTCAGTTGCTTAAGCGATGCAATGATCCGAGTTTGAAGCGAATCGAAAACTAATCGATTCAAATTAAATGGCACTACCCGAAAAATACCGCTACGTCGTAATTGAAGGCCCCATCGGCGTGGGCAAAACCAGTCTTGCCAAGCGCATGGCTGAGCACTTGGGCGCGGAAGCGTTGCTGGAAGAGCCGGATGCGAATCCCTTTCTGCCGAAGTTTTATCGCGACATGCGCCGCCACGCCTTTTCGACGCAAATGTTTTTCCTGTTTCAGCGCGTCGCCCAATTGAGCGATCTCAAACAGCGCGAGCTGTTCGAAACGCTCACCATCTCGGATTTCTTGCTGGAAAAAGACCCGCTGTTCGCGCGCATGACTTTGACTGATGAGGAATTCAGCCTCTACCAGCGCATCTACCAACATCTTGCGCCGCAAGCGCCGACGCCGGATCTGGTCATCTATTTACAGGCGCCGGTCGAAGCGCTGATCAGTCGCGTCAATCGCCGCGGCAACGACTACGAGCGCAATATTTCCGAGGAGTACCTGCGCCGTCTGGCGGAGAGCTACACGGAGTATTTTTATCGCTACGACAGCTCGCCACTGCTGATTGTCAACAGCAGCCGTTTAAATTTTGTCGATCGCAGCGACGATTTTGAATTATTATTGCAGCGCATTAATGCCATGCGCGGCGGCCGCGAGTTTTTTAACCGCAGCTCCTGACCGGATGCTGTTTTTATTTTGGATGGATAGATTATGCGACTGACGTTGAAAGACCTAGCGAAGAAATTTGAAGCCAAAGAAAAGATCACCATGGTGACCATCTATGACGCCAGTTTCGCCGCGGTGGCGGAACAGGCCGGCGTCGATATTTTGTTCATCGGCGATTCCCTCGGCATGACCGTGCAAGGCCACGACAGCCCGCTGCCGGTGACCGTGGAAGATATGGTCTACCACACCCGCGCCGTGGTGCGTGGGAGCAAGCAAGGTTTTGTGATCGGCGATTTGCCGTTCGGCGCTTATCATGAAAGTCCGGCGCAGGCGTTTCGCAATGCCGCGCAACTGATGATGGCGGGCGCCAACATGGTCAAGCTGGAAGGCGGCGCGGTGATGGCGGAAGCGGTGGAATTTTTGACCAAGCGCGGCATACCCGTCTGTGGTCATCTCGGACTGACACCCCAATCGTACAATGCACTCGGCGGTTTTCGCGTGCAAGGCAAGAGCGATGAAGCGGCCCAGCGTTTGATCAACGACGCAATAACTTTGCAGAACGCCGGCATGTCCATGGTTGTGCTTGAGGCGATTCCGGCGACCTTGGGCAAAGAAGTGACGGCGAGTCTCACCATTCCCACCATTGGCATCGGCGCGGGGCCAGATTGTTCCGGCCAGGTGTTGCTAGCCTATGACTTACTCGATATTTTTCCCGGAAAAAAAGCCAAGTTCGTGAAAAATTTCATGGCAACCGGCGGCAACGTTTCCGCCGCCTTCGCGAATTTCGTCAAGGAAGTGAAAGACGGCACTTTCCCCGGCCCCGAGCATTGTTACTAGTGGCAGCACTAGTACTTATGCTACTAAGAAAAGCAAAATAAATGGACGTCATCCATACGGTAAGAGAATTACGCGAGCGCTTGCGCGGTGAGCGCGTCGCGCTAGTGCCCACCATGGGTAATCTGCATGAGGGGCACATCCAACTCATCCGCATCGTCAAGCCCAAGGCTGCATGCCTGGTCGCGAGTATTTTCGTCAATCGCTTGCAATTCGGTCCGAAGGACGACTACAACAAATATCCGCGCACGTTACCGGGCGATTGCGAAAAGCTCGATGCCGCCGGTTGCCACGTAGTCTTCGCGCCAACGGAAGACGAAATTTATCCCGAGCCGCAGAGCTTCACCGTCGAGCCGTCGAGCTTGCAAAATATTCTCGAAGGCGAGTTTCGCGCCGGGCATTTTCGTGGCGTCGCGACCGTGGTGCTGAAACTCTTCAACATGGTGCAACAGCAGATCGCGTTTTTCGGAAAAAAAGATTATCAGCAATACTTAGTGC
>JANNMV010000262.1:0-2739 GCA_031398205.1 Pseudomonadota bacterium
AATCGCGCAACGCTCGCGCGGCACCCCGCGCATTGCGAATCGCTTACTGCGGCGCGTGCGCGACTACGCCGAAGTGAAAGGCACTGGTCATGTCACGAAAGAAATTGCCGATGCGGGACTGGCGATGCTGGATGTCGATGCGGTCGGCTTGGATGTAATGGATCGCAAACTGCTGGTGGCTATTATCGAAAAATTCAATGGCGGTCCGGTCGGCCTGGATAATCTAGCCGCGGCGATCGGCGAGGAGCGCGATACCATCGAGGACGTATTGGAACCGTATCTCATTCAGCAGGGATATTTACAGCGCACGCCGCGCGGTCGCATGGCCACGCCGTTGGCGTATCGCCATCTCGGCTTGCCCGGTCAAATCCTACCCGGAACGGGGGATCTGTGGCGATAAAGCCTACTTATCAACTGAATCGCGGGCCGGAGAATAGCGAAGTGTTCGCTTTCCCCGTTTCGGTGTACTACGAGGACACCGATACGTTGGGCATGGTGTACCACGCCAATTATTTAAAATATTTCGAGCGCGCCCGGGTCGAGTGGCTCAACGCCATTGACGTGAATTTAGTCAAGATCGCCCAAGCGGCGCGGCAGGCTTTTGTTGTGCATCGAGTCAATATCGAATATCTTAAGCCCGCTACGCTGGGCGATAGGCTGGAGGCGACGGTTGAAGTGCTGTCGATCCGCAGTTGTTTTGTGGAGTTGCGCCAGACCGTGCGGCGTGGCGCGGAGTTGTTAACCCAAGCGGAAGTTCGTATCGTTTATATCGATATGGACAAGTTGAAGCCGGTGGTTCTGCCGGAGCAGGTTCGAAACAAATTGAATAAGGCGAGTTGAATGTGAACCTCAATACCGACATGTCCCTCCTAAGCCTGATCACCGGCGCCAGCGTATTGGTGCAGATTGTCATGGCGTTGTTGTTGCTCGCCTCATTTGTTTCCTGGTCGTACATTTTTACCAAAATGTTCGCCATTGGCCGTGCGGAGAAGGAGTCGGAAAAATTCGAGCGCGACTTCTGGGGCGGTTCGGATTTGAATTCGTTATTTCAGGGCGCCACCAGCGGGCGCAAAGAAACCGGCACCTTGGAACGGATTTTTGAGGCCGGGTTTCGTGAGTTTCTAAAACATCGTCGCCAGCCGGGCATGGATGTAAGCGTGGTGATGGACGGCACGCGCCGCGCCATGCGCGCGACCTACCAGCGCGAAATGGATATGCTTGAAGCACACATGTCGTTTCTCGCTTCAGTCGGTTCGGTGAGCCCTTACGTTGGTCTGTTTGGCACGGTGTGGGGCATCATGAATGCGTTTCGCGGCCTGGCCAATGTCGCGCAGGCGACGCTGTCCCACGTCGCGCCCGGCATCGCCGAGGCGTTGATCGCCACGGCGATGGGTTTGTTTGCCGCGATTCCCGCCGTGGTCGCCTATAACCGTTACAGCCACGACATCGATCGCTTGTCGATTCGCTTCGAAAGTTTCATGGAAGAATTCTCCAACATTTTGCAACGCCAGTTGCACAGCACGGTGTCGGAAAAATACGTTCCGTAAGCCAAGCCATGCTGCGCAAACCTCGTCGTCTTATGAACCAAATCAACGTCGTGCCGTATATCGACGTGATGCTGGTATTGCTGGTCATCTTCATGGTGACGGCGCCGCTGGTTAATCCCGGACAGATCGAACTGCCCGCCGTGGGCAGCGGCACCAGTCAGGTGGTGGCGCCAATCGAAATCACCGTGCGCGCCGATAACACGATCTGGTTTCGCGATCGCTCCACCCAGGATAAAGAGATCGAGGTGGTGCGGTTCGAAATTGGTCCCATGGTGAAAAAGCGGCAAGAAAAAAACGCCAATCAAGCCGTGGTGATCGCCGCTGATAAAACGCTTCGTTACGAGGAAGTCATCAAGGTGATGGATGCGCTACGCGAAGCAAACGTCAAACGAATCGGGCTGCTGGCAAAACCGAGGAAGGGTTGATGCAAGATCCGCGTGAGCGGGGCCGCCTGCGAGCCTTGCTGTTAGCCACGATTATTCACAGCTTATTTTTTGGGCTGCTGCTGTTTGGTGTGAGTTGGCAAAACAAGCAGCCGGAGCCCGTGGAAGTCGAGTTGTGGGACGAAATTTCTATGTCTCAGGCGGCGGCGCCCGATGCCGCCGTGCCATCACCCCCGGCGCAGGCTAAACCGCCACCGCCCGCTGCCAAACCAAGCGCCGCGGAGATTAAGACCAAACCCGAACCGAAGAGTAAGGAACCCCCTGCCAAGGCGGAAAAGCCGCGTTTGGACACGGAGACCAAAAAGCTCAAAGACGAATTGGCGAATGAGCGGCGCAAGCAAGAGCAGGCCGCGGCGGACTACGCGCGGCAGCGCAAAGAAGAGGACGCGACCTTGCGTCGACACTACGAACAAGAGAAAAAGAAACTTGAGCTGGCGCAGGACCTCGCGCGCAAAGAGCACGATGCCGAACGGGAAAAATTGTTGCAACAGGCGGAGCTCGCGCTGGAACAAAAACGCAAGGCGGAGGAGGAAAAAGCCCGCGCTGAGGAGGAAAAACGCCGCGTGCTCGAGGAGAAACAGAAAGCCGAGGAGGAGAAAAAGCGGCTCACCGAAGAAAAGGAGAAAGCGGAAGACGAAAAACGTCACCTGCAAGAGGAACGCAAGAAAGCGGACGAAGAGAAAAAAGAAGAAAAGCGCAAGGTGGAAGATGAGCGCAAGCGCGAACGCGAAGAAGATAAAAAGCGTGCG
>JANNMV010000264.1:0-1673 GCA_031398205.1 Pseudomonadota bacterium
GCGATGCTACAGGCTTTTTCGACCGTATCGCGCAGCGCTTTCAGGCTCAGGTCGGACGAGCCGGCATGACCTTTTTGCTTGCCAAAATAGACGGTTACGGACAAACCCTTGTCGCGGTGGTATTCGATGGTTTCGACTTCACCCATGCGCACGTTGACGCTATGGCCAACGCCCTCGGAAACTTCGGCCTCAGCGGCGCTGGCCCCGAATTCTCGCGCAAGTTTGAGTAAATCAGCGGTGTATTGCGTTAATTCGGCGCTGGAATAAGTGAATGCGGCGCTGCGTTTTGTATTTGCGGACATGAATTAATTCTTTGCTATAAACATTTGAGGTATCATGATATTTTGAGTTGCTACACAATGGATCAGGCACCTTTAGACCCACCCAGCAAGACAGCGAAAAAGAAAGCAATGCTGGGCATGCAAGCGATCGGCGCCGCCTTGGTTGAGCTTAACGACATTCAACTCAAAGGACTCGAACTGCCGGAGGAATTAGCTGCGGCGATTCGGGAAATGAGGCGAACCAGGGGACACGAAGGTAAACGCCGACAGATGCAGTATATCGGACGAATCATGCGTCAGGTAGACAGCGCGGCAATCGGTGCCAAACTCGACCAGATAAAACAGCCCGCAACACGCGAAGTCGCGCGGTTACATCACGCGGAACGCTGGCGTGACCGGCTGATGAAGGACCCGCGAGCGTTTACTGAGTTAGAAACGTTACGGCCGGACGCGGATCTGACGGAGATCCAGCAACTGGTTCACGATGCGCGCGACGAAGCGGCAAAAAAACGCCCGCCAAAGGCATTCCGCGAGTTGTTCCGGGTGCTATCAGGGTGGCTCAATGAAAAAACCGAGGACTAGGGTCGGATGACAGACGAATACGATGCGCTGAAGATCGGTCTTTTGACCATCAGTGACCGCGCCTCTAAAGGCATTTATCAGGACGAAGGCATCCCCGCGCTTAAAGCATGGGCCGAGCAGGTATTGTTGAACCCGATTGTTTTCGTCACCAAGGTGATTCCTGATGAGCAGCCGTTGATCGAAGCGACACTGAAAAATTTTGTCGATGACCAGGCCTGTGCGTTAGTTCTAACCACCGGCGGAACAGGCCCCGCGCCGCGCGATGTCACGCCGGACGCAACCTTGGCAGTAGCAGATCGTGTGATGGAGGGCTTTGGGGAAGCGATGCGCATGAATAACCTCAAATACGTTCCCACTGCGATCCTGTCGCGCCAGGTTGCGGTCATCCGCAAGCAGTCGCTGATCATTAATATGCCGGGGCAGCCGAAGGCGATTAAGGAAACGCTGGATGGTATTTTCGCGGCGGTGCCCTATTGCGTGGATCTGATCGGCGGGCCGTACATCGAAACCCGTGAAGCGTTGATCAAATCCTTCCGACCGAAATCCGCCATTCGAGCGAAAGCCTAAATGAAAAGCGCATCGTTTAAATTTTTTCTGCCGGCAATCGCGCTTGTCGCGCAATTGATTATTCAAAGTGTCCAAGGCGTCGAGATCGATGTTGAACGGGCGCACGCTGACGTCGCGAGCGCGGAAGCGGCGGTTAAACGTGCAACCGAACGCCACGCTCTATGGACCAGCGCGAGCGAAACGCTACTCCTGGCGAAGAAACTTCTCGCTGAGGGCAAGCTGCAAGCGGCGGCGGCACAGGCT
>JANNMV010000184.1:0-1602 GCA_031398205.1 Pseudomonadota bacterium
GCCGATAACGATGCCCAACTCCACTTCCCAATCGGTTTTCACCGAATCGCGCGGAATCATTACCGGATCGTTCGGGCCGTTGATCGCTGTCGTCGCCTTCATAAAAATAATCGGTTCCTTCGGCACCGCCAGACCGGACTCGGCGGCGTGGTCGGAATAATTCAGGCCGATACAGACCACCTTGCCGATATGCGCCACGGGCGCGGCAAGACGGGGATTGCCCTCGACGATGGGCAACGTTTCTGGATTGACGCCACGCAATGCCTGTTGGCCCATCACGGAAATAACGTCGGGATAAAGGTCGGATGTGATGCGCGATAAATCGCGAATCTTGCCGGCACTGTCGAGTATGCCGGGTTTTTCGCCGCCGAGCGGGCCGTAGCGTAATAGTTTCATGGTTGTCCTCTCTTAAAATGCTGAATTAAAAATTAGCGATGTGTAGCCTAGGGCTACAAATCTGTGTTTTCCGGTTATGTGGTCATGCCACCATCGACGATGAATGCCTGCCCGGTCGCGAATTGCGATTCGTCGGACGCGAGATAGACCGCCAGCGCAGCGATTTCCTCCGCCTTGCCCAACCGCCCCATCGGCTGGCGCGCGATGAAATCTTTGCGCGCTTGCAGCGGATCGGGCATGGCGTTAATGCGCGCTTGCAACGACGGCGATTCCACCGTGCCGGGGCAAATCGCGTTGCAGCGAAGGCCTTTGCCGACGTAGTCCGCAGCAACCGCTTTGGTCAAACCGATCACCGCCGCCTTGCTCGCGCCATAAACAAACCGATTCGGCACGCCCTTCACGTTCGAGGCGACCGAAGCGATGTTGACAATGCTGCCGCCGCCGTTCGCCAGCATGCTCGGCAAAAACGCCTTGATGGTATAAAACATCGAGCGCACATTCAGATTGAAACTAAAATCCCAATCCGCCTGCTCGCAATGCAAAATGTCACCATGGTGAACGAAGCCGGCACAGTTGAATAACACGTCGATTTTCCCGATGTCTTTCGCCGCGGCGATCACTTCGCTTTCCTGCATGACATCGAGCTTGCGTGTTTTTATTCCCGGTGTTGCAGCGAAATCGGCGAGCTTGGCGGGGTCGAGGTCCGTCGCCCACACGGTCGCACCTTCATTCGCGAACGCGAGCGCGGTCGCGCGGCCGATACCTTGCGCCGCCGCCGTCACGAGGGCGATTTTTCCCGATAACCTACCTGACATTTTTCCTCCGGTTGAGCGTGGGAGCGGCGAAGATGCCGCAAAAATTTTCTGTATCGCATTATAATCGAACGAGCGAGCAGTGGTCCGATTCCCAAGGTGCCTTGCTGTGAGCCGCCCTGAGCTTGCTTCTACAGATAGGCATGCTTGAACGGCAAGCTGGGAACGGCTCCTCGGGCAGCGGCGAGTTTGAAAATGGAGTGTAACAATGGCAACCAGCAGTTATTTCTCGCCCAAGCTCTTTAAGTTCTTGCGCGACTTGGCGGCGAACAACAACAAAGCGTGGTTTCAAGAAAACAAGCCGCGTTATGAAGATGAAATTAAAGAACCGCTGCTGCGGTTTATTTCCGATTTCGCCGATCATTTAGAAAAAATCAGCGAGCAGTTCAACGCC
>JANNMV010000324.1:0-1547 GCA_031398205.1 Pseudomonadota bacterium
GCGGCCAATGCGTGGAAGCCTGTCCCGCGGATCTGTTGCCACACGACATGTATTGGCATGCAAAAGCAAAAAATCTCGGCCGAGCCGCCGATTATTCGGTACGTGATTGCATCGAATGCGGCGCCTGCAACTACGTGTGCCCGAGCCGGATTCCGTTGTCGCAATATTTCAAACAAGCAAAAGTCGAACTGGCCAGCCGCGCGAAGGAAACCGCGTTTGCCGATTCCTCCCGGCAGCGATTTGAACAGCGCGAACAGCGCCTTGCTCGGTATGAACGCGACCGCGCGGTAAATGTCTCAGCCCACACGCAAATCACGTCAATCGACGCAACGCCCGACAGCAGTGAAATCGAGACCGACTTGAAAAACGCCGCCGTTCAAGCCGCCCTTACCCGGGCGCGCGCAAGGCGCACGCCATCACCATGAAAACCACGGCGATCACCGGCAAGTTATCCGTCACCAAGGTCATGTTCAAAGTGATGCTTGGACTGGTTCCCGGCATCATCGCCTACGTTTATTATTTTGGCTCGGCGATTCTCGTTTCTCTGGCCATCGCCAGCTTCACCGCCCTGGTCGCCGAAGCAATTCTGCTCAAAATTCGCCGCGTGCCGGTGTGGCCTTTCCTGAGCGACATGAGTGCCCTGCTTACCGCGTGGCTACTGGCGCTTTCCATGCCGCCGCTGTCACCCTGGTGGCTCACGGTAACGGCGACATTGTTCGCCATCGTCATTGCTAAACATATTTTCGGCGGCCTCGGTTACAACCCATTCAATCCTGCCATGGCCGGATTCGCCGCGGCGCTAATCGCATTTCCATCGCCGATGAGCCATTGGTCGCCGCCGAATATGATCGCCGCAACGCGAGTTGAATTTGCGGATCAACTCAATCACATCTTTCCCGAGTTCGCCAATAAAGCCTTCGTCATCGACGCGGAATCCATGGCCACGCCATTGGATACACTGAAGGTCCAGGTCAGCACCAAGGTCAAGATCGCTGATTTTATGTACATGCCGATCTTCGGCGATCTCGCCGGCAAGGGCTCGGAATTCATCGCACTCGCCTACTTGCTCGGCGGCTTATTTTTATGGCAGCAACGGCTCATCACCTGGCACTTGCCGATTGCGTTCATCGCCGTGATGGCCGGCATGGCTGAATTTTTTCATCTGATCGATCCGACCAAGCACGCCAACGCGCTGTTCCACGTGTTCGGCGGCGCAACCCTCCTCGGCGCATTCTTCATCATTACCGATCCCGTCTCCGCGGCGACCACGCCGCGCGGCAAAATCATCTTCGCCGCCGGCGCCGCGGCGCTGACGTTCTTGATCCGCGTGTTCGGCGGCTATCCCGATGGTGTCGCGTTCGCGGTGTTGTTCATGAATATGTGCGTACCGTTAATCGACGCCTACACCGTGCCGCCGGTATTCGGCCGTAAACAAAAGAAACCTGTGCGTGAGGTTGCGTCATGAATCCAATTTCCAAGTTAAACAAACGTAACGCCATCATCCTTTTTGGCGTATTGCTGCTCGGCCTCGCCGTGCTCACGCCGAT
>JANNMV010000388.1:0-4841 GCA_031398205.1 Pseudomonadota bacterium
ATTTCCTGCGGGCCAAGTTTATGCGTCGCGGCGCGCCGCTGCAATTCGCCCATGGCGTTGACGAAACCGATCTCGTCGAGCGCCTGAGCATCACGCGCGACCGTCAGGTACAAGGTGTCGCCCGCTTGCACCGTAAAGCCGAAATTCACCGCGGAATACTCGTAACGCTGGTTGCCGACGACGGTGGAATTGAGTTGCGGCGTTTCCTCGGCTAGTTCCACGAGACGCCAGCACATCAGCGACAGCAAAGGGCTGAGCAGCAATTTGTGGCGTTCGGCGAACGCTTTCGCATAGGCTTCCCACGGCGCGGGATCGTACTCGAGTTCGATATAGCCGGCGACGGCGACGTCGCGATGCCACGTTACCGTTGCAATCATGCCGCGCTCTTCGCTGCGCAGATCGCGTAGGTTGCCGGCAATATCGGGTACGGTTTCGGCTGCGCGGGTTGGCGCAGAGGCAGCAACTGGCTTGCCGCGGCTCGCCAGAAAACGCTCAATGTCGTCGACCGTTAAGCGATCGCCGCTAGCGGGGACCGCGCTTGCCTCGATGCGGTGTTCACGCAGCATTTGGCGCGCTTTTGCGGTGGGTTGCCCTGTAGCAAAAGCGTGTTCACTGATCGTGGCGGCAACGGGAACAGGTTCATCCGCGCGCTCGCCCAACCACAACAACACACTGCCAACCGCGATTACGGCGTCGACGTTGGCCAGAATACCCAGCACGAAACCATCGACGGGTGCTTCAACTTCCACAACGGCTTTGTCAGTTTCAACTTCCGCCACGAGCTGGCCGCGGCTGATTTTCTCGCCGACGGCCACGCGCAGGGAGACGAGCTTAACTTCGTCGTCGTTGTTGTTGACGCGGGGGACATGAATGGAACTGGCCATGGTCGTGATTCCTTTGTTGTCAGAGCATGTCCAGCACTTTGCTGACAATAGTTTGTTCATCCGGCAACTGATCGCGCTCGAGGCTGCGCGCCGAGGCGATTGGCGCGGGTGGCGTGCCGATACGAATCACTTTCCCGCGGTAGCCGGCCTCGGCGAGGCTGGCGAGAATCTCTGCACTGACGCCAAACTCGTGGTGAGATTCTTCCACGACGGCGATGTGTGAACGTTGCAGCAGGGCTGAGAGCAAGGTCTGGCGCGGCAAAGGGGCCAACATCGAGGGTGTGATGATTTCAACTTCGAGTTCTTCTTCCTCGGCTAGGCGCTTCGCCGCGCGTTCGACCAGCGGCAACATTCCACCAAAGCTGACTAGCGTGACATCAGGCGTCGCGCTGCCCCGACGTAGCGTGGGGAAGAGTTCGGCGCCCGGATCAGCGGCGTTCGCCGGAACGAGGCTGTAGTCGACCGGATCTTGCGCTTCGCCATACAACAATTTATGTTCCAGGAATATCGTCGGGTTCGGCCAACGACGCACCGTGTCGGCCAAAAGCTGGCCGACGTTGTGGCGATGGCTGCCGTAGATTACCGTTAAACCGGGCACCGATACGAAGATGTTCTCCGGGCTTTGGCTATGGGTCGGTCCATATCCGCGACGACCACCGCAGGGCGCGCGAATCACCAGCGGAACGTCTACTTCCGGGAACATGCCAGGAAATTTCAC
This sequence comes from Pseudomonadota bacterium, assembly GCA_031398205.1. GTDB lineage: Bacteria > Pseudomonadota > Gammaproteobacteria > Burkholderiales > JALYOK01 > JALYOK01. Next base: position 1,603 of record JANNMV010000388.1, read on the forward strand.
CGCATGGTTATAAATTTGATCCATGCAGAGCGACAGGAAATCCGCGAACATAATCTCGACGACGGGCCGTTTACCGGCCAGCGCCAGGCCGATGCCGGCGCCGGTGATGCCTGCTTCGCTGATGGGCGTGGAGATCACGCGCCCGGCGAAATCGGAAGACAAGCCCGCAGTCACTTTGAAGGCGCCGCCATAGGGCTCGTGCAAATCTTCGCCGAGGACGATGACGTTGTTGTCGGTGCTGAGCAGATCGCGCAGCGCGGCGTTGATCGCGCCGCGCACATTCGCGGCTTTTGCCGGTTGCATATCGACGTTCGATGAGCGCGCGGCGCGCAAGGCGTGTTCGGGAGCGCTGGCAAAACGCGCTTCCGGCGAGGCCAGTGCTTCGGCTTCCACTTCACGCAGGAACGCCGCGTTGCGCGTTTCTATAGATTCACGTTCGCTCGGAGATAGGCGTTTGCCGATCGCCGTTAGCGGATCGCGATCGACAATGGCGCTACGTTCTTGCTCATCGCGCAGGTCATCACCCTTGCTATGGGGGCCCAGACGGCGGGTGTCAATCACCAGCATGCCCGGACGACCGGCGACACGCATTTCGTCGACAATATTCGCTACTGACTGGGAAAAATCGCTCGCGCTGTCGTCCAGATGCCAGGTCAACAACCCAAAAGCTTGGCCGCGCGCTTCGATCGTTCCGCCGATGGTATCTTGCGTGTAAGTTGTTTGCGCGATGCCGTTGTTCTCCACCACGAACAACACCGGCGCCTTCCAGATGGAGGCAAGATTCATGCTTTCGTACAATAGGCCTTCGCCCAGCGTACCGTCGCCAATCATGGTTGCGACCAGGGCGCGGCTCTTGCCCATCTTGCGCGCGAGCGCGAGACCGGCGCCGATGCCGGTCATGCCGGCCTGGACGCCGTTACTGTGAAAATGACGAAACGCCATATGCTGGCTGCCGCCGTAGCCGCCGCACACCCCGGCCTCGCGGCCCATGATCTCCGCGACAAGGCCGGTGAAATTTCCGGCGTAGGTCATGAAATGGCCGTGGTTGCGATGATTCGATAACACCACGTCATCGGCATCGTTTAATGCACGCACCACCGCCATCTGGCACAGCTCTTGGCCCAGACAGGTGTGGGTCGTGCCGGATAACAGGCCGCGGCTGAACATATCGAGGATTAATTCCTCGGTGCGGCGAATGAGATTGCCGTAGGCGTAAAGGCTCGCGTCGTCGAGTCCGATTTGTGGCTTGCCGAACGAGTCGCGCTGAAACCCTGGGATGACTTTTATCATTGGTACTTTGCTTGACTAACTACCCACCATTTTACGGTCGGAGAGTGTAACAGATTGATATTACGCGATGTTCCCTGGATAGGTGGCGTTCTGGGACTGGCCAAAATTTATGCAGCATGGTGCGTGCCAACGAAGTTATTTTGCCTAGCAAAGCGTAACGCGCTGCGCTAGCTGTTTAGTTTTCCTTCGACAAACCCGACCAGACTGCCCAGGGTCGCAAAGGTGTCGGCGCTAATTTCGTCGTCGCTCACGCTGATGCCAAACCGGTCTTCCATCGCCGTGATGACATTTACCACGGCCATGGAATCGAGCTCCGGAATGCTGCCCAGTAGCGGCGTCGACTCGCTTAATTGAGATTTGCGCGCACCCAGGCTGAGCACATCGGCCAGCATGGTCTTTATGTCTTCCGCAACGTTCATGGTTAACCGATTGATTATGAATATGAGGTTTATAGCATATCTTTTTTTCCGCGTTCACGTTTTGGCTTGGAAAATACCGGTGCTCAATCTAGAATTCGGGGAACCATTGAGGGCGAATAAACCGTTAGTTCGACCGCTATTCAGCCCTATCTTCCGCATTCGCCGTCTAACCGGACGCTGAGCGCTCGTTTAAAACCCTAACTTAATATGATACCAACCCGCGCTGCGCCCGATTCAAATTATCGTCCTGATATAGATGGCCTTCGGGCGATTGCGGTGCTTTCAGTCATTCTTTTTCACATCGACAAAGCCTTGATTCCCGGCGGCTTCATCGGCGTCGACATATTCTTCGTCATTTCCGGTTATTTGATTTCGCTCAACATCCTGAAAGATTTGGAGCGGGGCCGTTTCTCCATCGCCGATTTTTATCGCCGTCGAATTAAACGTATCGCGCCGCCCATGTTGATCGTCGTCGCCGTTACGCTGGTCACGGCGCAATGGCTGATACTGCCGGAAGACGCGGAAAAGGCGGCGCAATCCGGGCTGTGGTCGTTGTTATCGCTCGCCAACGTGTACTTTTGGTTATACCAAGACACCAGCTACTTCGCCGCGGCGAGCAGTGAATTGCCCTTACTTCACCTGTGGTCGCTCGGGATCGAAGAACAGTTCTATATCTTTTGGCCGCTGATCCTAATGGCGGCGTATCGCCCAACACGGGCGAAGGGATTTTTCGCCGTCGCCGCGCTCATTGGGCTGGGTTCGTTTGTGGTTGGCGAATGGCTGTTCGAACGCGCGCCATCCTTCGTGTACTACATGTTGCCAACGCGAGCCGGCGAGTTGTTGATGGGTGGCTTGATCGCATTTTTTGTTCTGCGGCACGTGGGTAACAGAGTGCCGCGGAAAGCGGTCGCGCCGATGGCGGTCGTCGGCCTCTTATTGTTGGTGTTCTCGTTTTTTATGTTGTCGGAAGGGCAGGTGTTTCCCGGATTGCGGGCTATCCCGCCGACACTGGGAACCGCACTGTTAATTTTTGCCGGGCATTGCAATCACAACATTGTTTCTCGTCTTCTGGCGTTAAGGCCGATGGTTTGGGTTGGCCTGATTTCGTATTCCGCCTATCTTTGGCATTGGCCGTTGCTGGCGTTTTTTCGCTATGGCCATCGGGAAATCGGGCTATTCGCGGGGATAGCGATCTTCGCCTTGACGATCCTTCTCGCTTGGCTGACCTATCGATTCGTCGAGCGACCCGCGCGTCGCTCAAAGGCGTCAACGTTGCAGGTGCTGATGCGTCAATTTGTGTTGCCCGCGGGCGCGTTGGCCATTTTCGCGTTGGCGGCGATGAAGCTGGATGGCTACGGCCTACGTTGGTTTTCGGCTAACTACAAGAGCCAACTAACCGCGCTGCGCCAAGAAACGCTACCGGCCTACTCCTACAAATATGTTTGCCAGCGGCAGAAACTCACAGCGGCTGACGCGCAAGATGCCCGCTGTGTTGTCGGCGCCGATTCGACCGCGGCGCCGCGCGCATTG
>JANNMV010000398.1:0-3009 GCA_031398205.1 Pseudomonadota bacterium
GAACGCTACGGCATGTCGGAAGCGGGCATGATCTGCTCCAATCCATTCGACGGCGAGCGGCGCGGCGGTACCGTCGGACGGCCGTTGCCCGGCGTGGCATTGCGCATTGATGGCGGCGATACCGGCGGCATCGAAATCACCGGAGCAAACGTCTTTTCCGGCTATTGGCGCATGCCTGAAAAAACTAAAGACGAATTCACCGCCGACGGATATTTCAAAACCGGCGACATTGGCAGCATCGATAAAGACGGCTATGTTTCCATCGTCGGCCGCGCTAAAGACCTGATCATCAGCGGCGGTTTCAATGTTTATCCAAAGGAGATTGAGCTGGTCATTGACGCAATGCCGGGTATCGCCGAATCTGCCGTGATCGGTCTACCGCATGTGGATTTTGGCGAAGCCGTCACCGCCGTGATCGTGCGGAGCATCGAGGGCGCGACGTTGAGCGAAACCGACGTCATCGCTCGCGTGAAAACTGAATTGGCCAATTTTAAAGTACCGAAGCAGGTTCATTTTGTCGATGAATTGCCGCGCAACACCATGGGAAAGGTACAGAAGAATATTTTGCGCGAGCGTTTTAGTCGTTAGCAATAACTTCGACCATTCCTCCTTGTCATCGTGAGGAGTGAAACGACGAAGCAATCTCGTATTTTCAGCGATAAAAACCAGATTGCTTCGTCGTTTCACTCCTCGCAATGACCCCAGAGGAGAATGCCCCGAACGCCAATCGCAGCGCGGCGTTCCAGTCACACCCCTCCAGAAGAAAGCAGGAAGCGCCGTCCAGCCTGGCGCGTTTGTCATTTCTACAGCGCAACGCAGTTGATAGCCTTGCTTACTGTAAGCTAGGCAACTAAAATAGCGGCATGATCAAAGAAGACCTGTCGCGTAACTTCGGTTTTATTCTCAACGATGTCGCGCGTTTGATGCGCATCACCTTCGATCGACGCGTAAAGGCGCTTGGCCTGACGCGCTCGCAATGGTGGGTGCTGAATCATTTATTCCGCAACAATGGCGCGACACAGTCGGAATTGGCCGATATTTTGGAAATCGAGAAGGCGACCCTCGGGCGTTTGCTCGATCGCATGGAAGCAAAAGGCTGGATTCGGCGGGAGGAACATAGCACGGATCGGCGCGCGAAATGCGTGTTTCTAACGGACGAAGTGGAACCCGCGGTGAAAACAATGCGCGCCGCAGCAGCCGATCTGCGGCGCGATGCCCTCGCCAATTTCGACAACACTGATCGCGAGCGTTTTGTCGATATGTTGCTCGCGATCAAAACCAATCTGGCCGGCCTGGAAAACGGCGCGTCGAAACCTATCGCGCGCGGACGCCGGCGCTAACGATGGCCATTCCTCCTTTCCCAGCGCGAATTTTGTTGCTGCTCACGCGGCTGCTATTGCTTGGCGTGGCGCCACTGGTGGTAGCCGTAGTCGGCTTACAGTACTACGCGCGCGGCGGGCGTTTTGTTGAAACGGAAGACGCCTACGTCAAAGCCCATATCAGCACGCTCAGTGCGCCGATTTCGGGACGTGTGGTCGAGGTATTGGCGCGCGATAACCAAGCGGTCGAGGCCGGTGCATTGTTATTCCGCATCAACCCCCAACCTTACGAAATCGCAATCGAGCGCGCCACCGCGCGGCTTGATGTGGTGCGCACCGAAGTGGCGGCGCTGCGCGCGGAATATCGAACCACGTTATTGCAAGCGGATGAAACGCGCGAACGTATTCAATTTCTGCAGCGTCAACTCGAACGCCAAGCCAAGCTCAAAGAATACGGAATGATTCGCAGCGATATTTACGATGAAGCGCGTCTCAACCTCGAAGTGGCGCGGCGCCAGGTTGCGACCACGGCGGAAAGTGCCAATCGCGTCTTAGCTAATCTAAATGGCGATCCAAAACTCCCGGCCGAAAAACATCCGCGCTTTGCCGAAGCAAAATCCGCCTTGGACGAAGCGCAGATGGATCTGGAGCGCACCCGCATCGTCGCCCCCGCTGCCGGTGTGGTCAGCAATATGAAATTGCGCGTTGGCGAATTCGCCGAACGCGGCGCGCCGCTGTTTAGTTTGATCGAGAGCGGCCAGGCTTGGATCGAGGCGAATTACAAAGAAACGCAATTGGCGCATATGAAGGTCGGGCAGGTCAGCACGGTCGTCTCGGACATTTATCCCGACCAAACGTGGCGCGCAACCGTTTCCGCCATCGCGCCTGCGACCGGCGCTGAATTCGCCGTGCTCCCGCCGCAAAACGCGACGGGAAATTGGGTCAAAGTGGTGCAGCGAATTCCGGTAATTATTCAAGTCGAAGCGGGAAATCACACGCTGCGCGCCGGCATGACGGTCACGGTGACAGTTGATACGCTGCGCGAGCGCGGCCTGCCGCGCAGCGTAAAAAATTTGGTCGACGCCGGCTGGCTACCACAATTTTTGGAGCCTAAGTCCGCCCACGCCGGAGCGGAAAAGTGACTCCGCCGGCGCCTCTGCCGCGCCATCCCGCACTCATCAGCGGCTCGGTCATGCTCGCCGCGTTTCTTTATTCCATCGACTGGACCATCGCAGCCGTCGCGCTGCCGCACATGCAAGGCGCATTCTCCGCGACACCCGATCAAATCTCGTGGGTGATTACGTCTTACATCGTCGCCTCGGCGGTGATGATTCCGACGGCGGGCTGGCTCAGTTCCCGCTTCGGCCGCAAGCGCGTATTTCTTTGGGCAATGGCGGGATTTACCGTCGCTTCACTGTTTTGTGGACTGGCCGATTCGCTCGCGGCTGAAGTAATCGCACGCCTCATTCAAGGCCTCTGCGGCGCGTTCATCATTCCGTTATCCCAAGCCATCACGCTCGACACCTACCCGACGGAACAACACGGCCGAGCGATGGCGCTGTGGGGCACCGGCGCCGTATTCGGTTCCGTGATCGGGCCGACCATCGGCGGTTACGTCACTGAATACATGAGCTGGCGCTATATTTTTTATTTGAATATTCCGTTCGGCATTCTCGCTTGGCTCGGTATT
>JANNMV010000482.1:0-3640 GCA_031398205.1 Pseudomonadota bacterium
GATTTGAGCGCGCCGGCAAAAAACGTTTCTACCGCGGCGGTCGCGATGGTGGTGCGTGGCCAGAGCGAATTCGCGGCGATACCGAACTCGGCTAACTCCGCCGCGAGGCCCATGGTCACCATGCTCATGGCGTATTTGGAAATGGTGTACGCGGTGTGCTGCTTAAACCATTTCGGCTTGATATTGATCGGCGGCGAGAGCGTGAGGATGTGCGGATTGGCGGCGTTTTTCAGGTGCGGGATGCAGGCGTAGGCGCAGGCATAGCTGCCGCGCGCATTGATGTTGAGCATCAAGTCGAAGCGCTTCGGCGGCGTGCTTTGCACATTGCTTAGGCTGATGGCGCTGGCGTTGTTGACTAAGATGTCGATGCCGCCGAAGGTTTCGACGGCTTTATTGACGGCGTCAAAAATCTGCGTTTCTTCGCGCACGTCGACTTGCAGCGGCAGGGCTTTGCCACCGGCTTTTTCGATTTCCGCCGCGACGCTGTGGATCGTTCCGGCCAGCTTGGGATGGGGATCGCTGGTCTTCGCCGCGAGCACGATGTTGGCGCCGTCCTGTGCCGCGCGCAGGGCGATGGCGCGGCCGATGCCGCGCGAAGCACCGGTGATGAATAGGGTTTTACCTTTCAGATCGGCCATCGGTTATTTTCCCGTGAAGCTGGGTTTGCGTTTTTCGACGAAGGCCATGATGCCTTCGCGCAGGTCGCCGGTGCGCGCGCAATCGGCGAAGGCATGAACCTCGGCTTCCAGTTGCGCCTCGATGCTCATATCGAGGGATTGATTCATCAACGCTTTGGTTTTGGCGAAGGCGACGGTCGGGCCGGTGGCCAGGCGCTTGGCCAAGGTCGCCACGCGCGCTTCCAGTTCGGCAACCGGCACAACCCAATTGACGAGCCCAAGATTCAGCGCCGTCGCAGCGTCGAAACGATCCGGCAGCATGGCCAGTTCCAGCGCTTTGCGGTAGCCGAGCAAGCGCGGCAAGAAATAACTCGAGCCGCCGTCGGGGCTGGCGCCGAGGTTGCTGTAGGCGAGGGTGAACATGGCATTGTCCGCGGCGATGGCAAGATCGCAAGCCGCCATTATGCTCATGCCGGCGCCCGCGCAAGGGCCTTCGACCACAGCCAACACAGGGTTGGCCATCCGGCGCAGTGCCAGGATGGTGTAGTGAAATTCGCGCGCTTCCTTGGTAATTAGCTGCGGCAGCGCATCGATATGTTGGTGAAACTGCGTTATATCGCCACCCGCCATGAACGCGCCGCCGGCGCCGCGAATGACCACAGCGCGCACGTCATCATTCTCGAGAATAGCTTCCGTATTGGTTTTCAGCGCCAGCATCAAATCGTAGTCCATGGCGTTACGCACCTGCGGGCGGTTGAAGGTGAGGGTGGCGACATGGTCGCGGATATCGACGAGTAGCGTGTTATTCACGGAGCACCTGATTAAAAAATCCTATGGAATTATCCCACGGAGCGCCGCGGACGAACGGATATTTTGCCGCCATGTGTCGAGCCGCAGGTAAAACACGACGCCCGCCATCAGGCAAACTGCGCCGGCCAGCAAGAAGGTATTCGGCACGCCGATGAGGTGCGCCAACTGCCCGAGCGCGAGGCTGCCCAACGGCGCGGTGCCGACGAAGCACATGGTGTAAAAACTCATGACGCGGCCGCGTTTGTCGTCATCGACGATGGATTGCAAAATCGTGTTGATCGATGCAGCGTGGCAGATAATGCCAAAACCGATAAACACCATGAGCACGTGGGAGAGCCAGAGAATGCGCGATTGCGAAAACAACATTAGCGCCACACCGCAGATCATGGGTGCGATTGCGATCACCGCTGCCAGCCCCTTAACACTGCGCCGCGAGGCGAGATAGAGCGTGGCGATGATCGCGCCAAAACCGGCGCTGCCAACTAACGTACCGAAGGTGCGCGCCGTACCGCCGAACACATCACCGGCGAACAGCGGCATCATGACGGTGTAGGGCATCGCCATGAAGCTGATGATGCTGAGTTGCAACAACAATGTGCGGATTGGCATGTAGCCAAACGTGTAGTGAAATCCATCGCGCAGATCGCGCCAGGCGTTGTGCGTTTTGCGCACCACGCCGCTGTCTTGAATGCGTGTTGCGCTTAGCGCGATAAGGATCGCGAGGAAGCTGAAGCCGTTGAGCAGGAAACACCAGGCTTCACCCAGCCCCACGACTAAAAATCCTCCGAGCGCCGGGCCGACCAGGCGCGTGGCGTTCATGGTGAGTGAGTTCAGCGCAATGGCATTCGGCAAGTCTTGCTTATCGCCGATCATTTGCACGATGAACGACTGCCGACCCGGCACGTCGAAAGCATTGACAATGCCGAGCAGGCCGGCAAGGACGATCACGTGCCACACCTGAAGAAGGCCTGAGAACGCGAGCATGGCCAGGGTGAAAGCCTGGATCATGGCTAGGCTTTGGGTGATGAGCAGTAACCGGCGGCGATTTACGCGATCGGCGACCAAACCCGCGACCGGTCCGAGAAACAGTATGGGAATTTGGTTGATAAAGCCGGTTAAGCCCAGCAGCAGCGGCGATCCGGTCATTCGGTAAACCAGCCAGCTCATGGCGACGAACTGAATCCAGGTGCCCAATAGCGAACCGATTTGGCCGATAAAATAGATGCGGTAATTGCGATGGCGCAGGGCGCGGAAACGATATGGCAAGCGTGTCTTAGAGGGTGGTTAGGCGGTTGTGGTTGTTTTCGGCTCCCGGACTCAACTTGCGCGGTGGGAGAAAAACGCTAACATAATGAATGTTTACGCGATAAAATGCGTCTAAGAAGTGGTTAAATTACCGGGGTTGCGATATTTCAGCATTTTACCATCCCCCGATTTGCATTCCTCGTTATTACTGTCGCAGAACTCAATGATGCCTTACGGCTATAGCTGCAATGAAATGTGAACGGTGCAACAGCACCAACGTGCGCCGCTCGTCGTGGAAACGCAGCGAGACCGAACGCGATCATTTTGTGTACTCGCCCTACCGCTGTCGCGATTGCGAATACCGGTTTTTCCGCGTCAGCGGCACCTTTAAGGGAACGTTGATCAGTGCCTTCGGCGTGCTGGCGGTATTTGGTTTTATCGCAAGCATGTATTTCATTTCCGAGCCGCCGGTCATCGAGTCGGCGTTGGCCGACGCCGAAACGTTCGATCCCGGCCGCAAAGCCTTATTGGATCGCGCAAAAAAGGGCAATGCGGAGGATCAATACGCCGTGGGCTTAATGTCGCTGCAAGGTGATGGCATCCAACAAAGTTACGGCGACGCCATCAAGTGGTTTCACGCCGCCGCGGTTCAGGGGCACACCGGCGCCGAAGTAAATCTCGGCTTGCTGTACAAGAGCGGCCGTGGCGTCCTGCAAGATTACAACAGCGCCGCCCAGTGGTTACAAAAGGCCGCGGCGAAAGGCAATCCCGAAGCCGAATATCACCTGGCGTCGTTGTATAAAATCGGCCAAGGCGTGAAGCACGATATGAAACAAGCCTATGCCTGGTACAACCGCTCCGCCGCACACGGCTACGAACCGGCTGTCGCCGGCAGAGACAATATTTCAACCTTCATGAATGCCGCGGAAGTTGCGGAGGCGCAAGCGCTGTCGCGCACCCTCTTGGAG
>JANNMV010000500.1:0-2519 GCA_031398205.1 Pseudomonadota bacterium
ATCCCGCTACATGTATTAATACACGCGCCTGGGCTTGGGGAAACACGCCTTTTTGCGCCGGCGCCGTTTTTCGGCTGCGCAGGTCTGATCGTAGATCATTATCGATACCCCCTTAACTTCGCGTAGCTCGCGTTGCACAGCATCGAGGTCTTGACGGCCGTGAAGGGTTACATGGGCAGGAATTTGCGCTCGGTCTTCATAGCGCGACAAATCTTCGGTCACCAGTGCGATACGCAATACACCTTCCCCCGCCATCTGTTGCGCGATCAACGGTACGCTCACGGTACCGTCCACCGGCTGCCCGCCGGTCATAGCTACGGCATCGTTGTACAGAATTTTGTAGGTAATGTTAACGTTGGCAGCAACGGCGGCGCGAATCGCCAAGTAACCCGAGTGAAAGTAGGTTCCGTCACCGAGATTAGCAAACACGTGAGATCGTTTGGAGAATGCCGCCTGACCGATCCAGGTTGCGCCCTCACCGCCCATTTGCGTGGTGGTCTTATTGTGTTCGGGGTAGATGGCTGTAGCCATAACGTGGCAGCCGATCCCGGCCAACGCCAAGCTGCCGTCCGGCACTTTGGTCGATCGATTGTGCGGGCAGCCGGAACAATAATAGGCGGGACGAATCGGCGTATCCACCGCCTTCTTTAGCACACTCTCTTTCGCATCCAGAAAGGCGAGCTTCGCTTTGATGAGGTCGCTGGTATGAAAGCGCGTGATGCGTCCTGCGATCACGCGGGCAATCTGCGCGATGGAGAAATCGCTTTTGGCCGGCAGCAACCATTCGCCGCGCGCGCCGACCCACTCGCCACCTTCATCGAACTTACCGATCACGCGCGGGCGTACGTCGGCTTGCCAGTTGTAGAGATGCTCCTTGAGTTGGTATTCCACTAGTTGCCGTTTCTCTTCCACGACAAGAATCTCTTCCAATCCACGGGCGAATTCACGCACGCCCTCCGGCTCCAGCGGCCAAGGCATGGACACCTTGAACAGCCGCACACCGATTTCGGCGGCTTTCTGCTCGGTGATACCGAGTTCCTCGAGCGCCTCCAGCACGTCCATGTAGGATTTGCCCGAGGCGATAATGCCCAGCTTAGCTTTTGGCGAATCGATGGTGATACGATTCAGTTTGTTGGCGCGCGCATAGGCAATGGCGGCGTAGATTTTGTGATCCTGCATGAGCGCTTCTTGCTTGCGCGCCTGCACGCCGAGCATATCGGTGGAAAGACGGCAATTAAGCCCGCCTTCTGGAATGGGCACATCTTTGGGTAAGACGATTTTGAACCGCAAACGGATCGGCTTCGATGGACGCCGAAGATTCCACGGTATCGGCCAGCGCTTTAAAACCGACCGCGCAACCGGAGAAGCGCGACATGGCCCAGCCATGCAATCCCAACTCGATGTAGTCCTGCACGTTGCACGGGTACAGCACTGGAATCATCGATGCGGCGAACAGATGATCGCTCTGATGCGGTAGCGTCGACGAGTAGGCGCCATGGTCGTCGCCGGCAATGAGTAATACACCGCCATACTTCGAGGTGCCGGCGAAGTTCATGTGCTTGAACACGTCACCACAGCGATCGACACCGGGGCCTTTGCCGTACCACAGGGCGAACACGCCGTCGTAGTCGGACTCGCCGATCAAGTGCACTTGTTGCGAACCCCAGACCGCCGTGGCGGCGAGCTCCTCGTTGACGCCGGGAACGAATTTAATGTGGTTTGCTTCAAGATGTTTTGTCGCCTTCCATAAGGCTTCGTCCAAACCACCGAGCGGCGAGCCGCGATAGCCGGAAATAAACCCCGCGGTATTTAGGCCCGCTGCGACATCGCGTAGCCGCTGAATGAGCGGAAGGCGCACCAGCGCCTGAACGCCGCTTAGATAGATGCGGCCATTTTGCGCGAGGTATTTGTCTTCCAATGTTACCTGTTTCGATACTGCTGCTTGCATGCCTGCGTCCTGTAGGATTCGACAAATGGTTAAGCTTGGCCTGGTAAGGCGGCGCCGTCGCTGACTTTGCGCGCCGGGTAGGCGCGAAAGTCGCTAAACGAATTCGGGTTATGGATTAAAATGTTTGGTCTGATCTGTACACTCGGTTCGCCGAAAGCATAATTTCATGATGACCGGAACCGGCGAGAATCATCGGGAAACAATTCTCTTGTGGCTGCACGACTACGTCAAGAAAGTAAGGCCCGGGCGCGGCTAAGCATTGGCGAAGCTCGTTTTCAAGTTCATGGGGGTTCGATACTCGGCTAGCACTCCAACCAAACCCTTTGGCAACGGCAACGAAATCGGGCAAGGCCTCGGTGTAGCTGTGGCTGTAACGTCCCTGGTGAATCAATTCTTGCCACTGGCGCACCATGCCCATGTAGCCGTTATTGCACAGGATCACCTTTACGGGTGCTCGATGTTGCACCGCCGTCGACAACTCTTGGATGTTCATTAGGATCGACGCGTCGCCGCTTACGCACACGACGAGCTTGTCCGGGTGCGCGATTTGCGCACCGATAGCGGCGGGTAA
>JANNMV010000510.1:0-3326 GCA_031398205.1 Pseudomonadota bacterium
GGAATGGCAAGCGTTGGGCTGGGTGGAAGCCATCGATAGCGCCGAGATAACCGCGACCGACACTCAGTCGGCAAACATGGCGCTGAACCCCGAGCAATACGATGCGGTGGAAAAAATCACGGCGCAGCTCGGCCAATTTCAGTGTTGTTTGCTGCACGGCATCACCGGTAGCGGCAAAACCGAAGTGTATTTGCAAGTGGTCGAGCAGGTTCTGGCGCGTGGCGAGCAGGCGCAGATACTGGTGCCGGAGATCAGCCTTACGCCGCAGCTCGAATCGCGTTTTCGCGCGCGCTTTCCCGCGGTCATGCAAGTCAGCCTGCACAGCGCGCTTGGCGATAGTCCGCGCTACGCCGCCTGGCGCGCGGCGGCGGAGGGTAAAGCGCGCATCGTGCTCGGCACCCGCTTGGCGGTTTTTACCCCGTTGCCAAAGTTAGGATTAATCGTCGTCGACGAGGAACACGACGCGTCGTTTAAACAGCAAGAAGGCCTACGCTATTCGGCGCGCGATCTGGCGGTTTATCGCGCCAATGTCGCAAAGATTCCTATCGTGCTAGGTTCGGCAACGCCGTCGCTGGAAAGTTGGGCCCACGCTCAGCGAGGCCATTACAAGATGTTTGCGCTCACTCAGCGCGCCCATCAACAAGCCGCGCTGGCCAAAATAAAACTCATCGACACCCGCGTGACCAAGGCGCAAGAGGGACTCACCGAACCCCTCAAACAGGCGATCGCGCAACGATTAGCGCGCGGCGAGCAAAGCCTCATTTTCATCAATCGTCGTGGCTACGCGCCGGTGATTCACTGCCGCGCCTGCGGTTGGATGGCGGGCTGTCCGCGTTGCTCCACGCGCCTGGTGTTTCATCTGAAAAAGCGCCCGCTACGCTGCCACCTGTGCGGCCACATCGAAACCGCACCGGAACATTGCCCGCAATGCGGCAATGTCGATTTGCGGCCGGTAGGCGAGGGCACGCAACGGATCGAAGCAGTGTTGAGCCAACGCTTTCCCGAGGCAAGAATCCTGCGCCTGGATCGCGACAGCGTGACGAACAAAGGCGTCTGGCAGCAACACCTCACCACCATTGCCGCCGGCGGCGCGGATATTCTGGTCGGTACCCAAATGCTCGCCAAAGGGCACGACTTTCCCAAACTAACCCTGGTCGGCATGATCAACGTCGACAGCGGCCTCTACAGCACTGACTACCGCGCCGCCGAGCGCACCTTCGCGATGGTGTTGCAAGTTGCCGGCCGCGCCGGCCGAGCGGAGCATGCGGGCGATGTGCTGATCCAAACGGAATTTCCCGGGCATCCGCTGTTTCGCTATGCCGTCAAACAAGATTTTGCCGGATACGCGCAAACGCTGCTCAGTGAGCGTCGCGCGGCCGTATTCCCGCCGTTCACATATCAAGCGTTGCTGCGTATGGAGGCGGTGAACTCCGCCGACGTCGCCGGTTTTTCCAAGCGCGCGAAACACCTCGCCGATCAATTGGACTCCAACGTCACGGTCTATCAGCCGGTCGAAGCGAACATCCAGCGTATTGCCGGCAAGACGCGTTACCAAATCGTTGTGCAAGCGGAAAGCCGCGGCAGTTTGCAGAATTTTTTGCGCGCATGGTCGGCGGGACTCAGCGCACTCACCGAGCGAAAAGTACGCTGGTCAATCGATGTCGATCCGATTGAGGTTTAGCTCTTTGCCCGGACAATGACCGCACACGCCGTTGGAAGCGGGCCGCCCAACGGGCGTTCTTGGGCGATCGACTTACGCTCTTTGCTTTCTAGGCAGTGAAGTTCGAACGTAAAACAAACGCAAAACCAAAAACCGCAGCTGCGCTGCCGCGGCGAATCATTTTGAGGGGACTGTACGCTAATCCCCAAAATCACGCGCATTTGGATCGCTGTTCACAGCCCGATGCGAGCCACTGGCCTAGGGCCACGCGGTTCATTGCGACATCAACAATGTAGGGTGCATTCATGCACCAAGGATGAAAGGTGCATGAATGCACCCTACATCGGTCGTCGGTCGCCTGTAGTTCGCGTAGAGCGCCCGACGTGGTGTCGCCGCCGGACGGCCAGCTTAGGGCAGCCGGTAACTCGCTTCCTGCCGGCAAAATGCCTGCCCCTCTGCGCCCATGCCGCTACATTTGTAGGTGTGGCTTCCCTGTATGCCCTGGTACTTCCCGGTGCCGCCCTCGTAGGTCACCACTCCAACCAAGTCAAGCCCTTCAGCCGGTCCCTTACCTTCGGACTTGCCGTAGATCTTGTCTCCGTCGGCATCGGTGATGACGCAATAGCCGTGGAGGACATACGAGCCGCCGTTAATGATGGTCGCACCGGGACAGCTCCACACCATTTTATGAAGGAACCCCTTCCCCGTGTCGTTAAAACTGGCTCCCCAGTACACTCCGGTCGAAACTGAATGTTTCTCCCCAAGATCCTTAAACTGCCCCGCAATGCTCCACGCGCTGTGGACACTCGCAGAGCCGCTCTTGGGTAATGGGTCGCCTGCGGCGTAGGCGCATAGACCGGATGATGCCAATATTGCCGCCGCGATTGGAGTTACCAAATGCCTTTGCAAAGACAGTTCTCTCTGGTGCATGATGTTTCTCTCCTTGGTGTTGAATGCATTAAAAAGCTCGTGCTCAACCGCCTTTCGCGGGCACCGGCGAAGTAAGGTGTCAGTCAATAGTCCGAGTTGAGCACCGGGTTGTGCCCGCGATCTATCCCGCTTACGTTCCTCCTACGACTGCAACGTGTACTGCAACGGTTGCGTGCAGTCGATGTCCCATTGTGCTGCGCGTTTCGCGCGAAGAACGTTTTGCGCGTAGCCCTGTTTCATTCGACGCGATAGGATTCTCGCACGCTTGGCGCATTAATGGCATCGGCCTGAGACCCGCCTGGATACTGAAGTCCAGGCCATACCTTGCCGCGAGGCAAGCTGGACGCGGCTTCTGGCGATATCGAATGTAGGGTGCATTCATGCACCACGGACGAACGGTGCATGAATGCACCCTACATGGGAATTAAGGGGCCAAGTCTACGCAGATTAATCCCTTGACGTCTTCGACGAATCTCCCTGTAGATAAATCTTGCTGGCCATCAAACAAGAGGGTACCCGTCGGGCCGATAAGCTTTCCTGTCGCGGACGTCACAGGGCCGGAGGCAACGAAGTTTCCCGTCGCCACGTTAAAAGTCCCAGTGATAGTCACCGTCAAAGTTCCCTGGCGGGTCGTGAACGTCACCGGCCCTGTGATGGATAGGTCCGGCGGCAACCCGCCGGTGACGGTGAAGCTCCCTCGCGTGGTTCCATGTAGCAGCCCACCGCCGATTATCTG
>JANNMV010000531.1:0-3408 GCA_031398205.1 Pseudomonadota bacterium
GTCTGCAAGATTTTTGTTTGAAAGGATCGCGCGGCGTCGTCGCCTAATTCGGGCTCGACGCCGATGACTTTGCAATTGGGAGATAACGCGTTTGCCGCCAGCGCGCAGCCGGAGATCAGGCCACCGCCGCCCACGCAGACGACCAGATAGTCGAGATCGCCGACTTCTTCAATCAACTCTTTCGCCGCCGTGCCCTGGCCAGCGATGACGTGGGGGTGATTGAACGGTGGAATAATTTCAAGGCCACGCTCGGCCGCGATTTTTTGTGCGATCACTTCGCGTGGCTCCTGGCCGAAAACGTAGAGAATAACTTCCGCGCCATAACCGCGAGTGGCGGCGATCTTGATCGCCGGTGCGTCTTTCGGCATGACGATGGTGGCTTTGATTCCCAAGAGCTGTCCGGCCAGCGCAACGGCTTGCGCGTGATTGCCGGAGGAATAGGCGATCACGCCGCGTTGTCTTTGTGCTTCGCTGAGTTGCGCAAGCGCGTTATACGCACCGCGAAATTTAAACGCGCCGACCCGTTGAAAATTTTCGCATTTGAAAAATATTTGCGCACCGGTTTGCTTATCAACGGTGCGTGAGGTGAGCACGGGCGTAGGATTGGCGACACCGGCAAGCCGCACGGCGGCCTCCGCGACATCCCGATAGGTGGGGAGGTCTGCCACGGGTCGTATTGTTATTTGAGTATCTTGGGTTTTTTTGAAGAGGTACGTTCGAAACGCTCCTGCCTGCGCCGGTCGATGATGTCGAATTCGATTTCTGCTTCCACGGCCGCGAGCGCATCTTTGAGCGTATCTTCCGGCACCTCGTTCAAACTTTCCCCCAGCAGATCCGCCGCATCCCAACAACCGCGTGGCAGCGCATTGACGTCGACATTGGCGACGAACGCCGCCGCCGCCCCCGCGATTTTTAATAAACCATCGCGTTCGCTCATCAACAATTCCATCTCGCCGCGCAACATCGCGATCTCTTGTTCCTTCGCTACTAATGGCATGACCTTACTCCGTCCCTGAAAACACTAAAACGTTAAGCTTATCTGGTATTCTAATGCAAGGGTATGAAATTTTGATACGTGTTGAATGCGGTTTTTTTCGGGGGATTAGATATGAAAATTGTAGGCCTATTGGTCGCTGGTTTGATGGGTTTGAGTAGCACATTAACAATGGCCCATGGCGTTCACATGGATGTGAACGAGATCAAGGCCGCACTCGCCGCGGCGCCGGAGTTGTCGGACGCCTATCGTAGCGAGGTTCAGCGGTTACGGGCGGAAAGCGAAAGCCTGCATCGGCTTGGTAAGCACCATGAGCCGGAAAAGGCCGTGGAACAAGCGGCGACGCTGTTGAATGAGAAGTAAACTGCGTACCGGTAAACAAAAAAGCCGCGAAATTTCGCGGCTTTTTTTTGTGGTTTTGGCACGTTTACATCAACGGTTTCCACGCGATGCATTCTTGCTGCTGTTCGCCTAGCCCTTGAATGCCGAGCTTCATCGTGTCGCCAACTTTGAGGTATACCGGGTTCGGCTTTATGCCCATGCCAACACCCGGCGGCGTGCCAGTGGCGATCACGTCGCCGGGCATCAAGGTCATGAACTTGCTGACGTAACTGACGATTTGTTTGACGCCGAAAATCATGGTCTTGGTGTTGCCGTTTTGCCAGCGGTGGCCGTTCACTTCCAGCCACATGTTAAGGTTTTGCGGATCGGCGATTTCGTCCTTGGTCACCAGCCACGGGCCGATCGGCGCGAAGGTATCGCAGCCCTTGCCCTTGTCCCACGTGCCGCCACGCTCGATCTGAAACTCGCGTTCGGAAACATCGTTGACGATGGTATAGCCGGCGACATAATCTAGCGCCGATTCTAGGGGGACATGCTGCGCGATGCGGCCGATAACGATGCCCAACTCCACTTCCCAATCGGTCTTTACCGAATCGCGCGGAATCATTACCGGGTCGTTCGCGCCGTTGATCGCTGTCGTCGGCTTCATGAAAATGATCGGTTCCTTCGGTACCGCCAGACCGGACTCGGCGGCGTGGTCGGAATAATTGAGCCCGATACAGATCACCTTGCCGATATGGGCGACGGGCGCGGCGAGACGCGGATTGCCCTCGACGATGGGCAAGGTTTCTGGATTGACGCCACGCAATGCCTGTTGGCCCATCACGGAAATAACGTCGGGATAAAGGTCGGATGTGATGCGCGATAAATCGCGAATCTTGCCGGCGCTGTCGAGCACGCCGGGTTTTTCGCCGCCGAGCGGGCCGTAGCGTAATAGTTTCATGGTTGTCCTCTCTTGAAAATGATGAATTAAGACACGTGTGATTTGTAGCCTAGGGCTACAAATCTGTGTTTTCCGGTTATGTGGTCATGCCACCATCGACGATGAATGCCTGCCCGGTCGCGAACTGCGATTCGTCGGACGCAAGATAGACCGCCAGCGCAGCGATTTCCTCCGCCTTGCCCAACCGCCCCATCGGCTGGCGCGCGATGAAATCTTTGCGCGCTTGCAGCGGATCGGGCAGGGCGTTAATGCGCGCTTGCAACGACGGCGATTCCACCGTGCCGGGGCAAATCGCGTTGCAGCGAAGGCCTTTGCCGACGTAGTCCGCCGCGACGGCTTTGGTCAGACCGATCACAGCCGCCTTGCTGGCGCCATAAACAAACCGATTCGGCACGCCCTTCACGTTCGAGGCGACCGAGGCGATGTTGACGATGCTGCCGCCACCGTTCGCCAGCATGCTCGGCAAAAACGCCTTGATGGTATAAAACATCGAGCGCACATTCAGATTGAAACTAAACTCCCAATCCGCTTGCTCGCAATGCAAAATGTCGCCATGGTGAACGAAGCCGGCGCAGTTGAATAACACGTCGATTTTGCCGATGTCTTTCGCCGCGGCAATCACTTCGCTTTCCTGCATGACATCGAGCTTGCGTGTTTTTATTCCCGGTGTTGCAGCGAAATCGGCGAGCTTGGCGGGGTCGAGATCCGTCGCCCACACGGTCGCGCCCTCATTCGCGAACGCGAGCGCGGTCGCGCGTCCGATACCTTGCGCCGCCGCCGTCACGAGGGCGATTTTTCCCGATAACCTACCTGACATTTTTCCTCCAGTTGAGCGTGCGAGCGGCGAAGATGCCGCAAGAATTTTCTGTCTCGCATTATAATCCAACGAGCGAACGGTGGTCGGATTCCCAAGGCGCCTTGCTGTGAGCCGCGCTGAGCTTGCTTCTACAGATAGGCATGCTTGAAAGGCAAGCTGGGAGCGGCTCCTCGAGCATCGGCTAGTTTAAAATATGGAGTGTAACAATGGCAACCAGCAGTTATTTCTCGCCCAAGCTCTTTAAGTTCTTGCGCGACTTGGCGGCGAACAACAACAAAGCGTGGTTTCAAGAAAACAAGCCGCGCTATGAAG
>JANNMV010000583.1:0-4704 GCA_031398205.1 Pseudomonadota bacterium
AAGGCGCTGAGATTTTAGTGACGCGGGAAAACTTCGGCTGCGGCTCCAGCCGCGAACATGCGCCTTGGGCGCTGATGGATTTCGGTTTTCGCGTGGTCATCGCGTCGAGTTTTGCCGATATATTTTTTAACAACTGTTTCAAGAATGGTTTGTTGCCCATCGTGCTCGGCGCCAGCGAAGTCGATCGTTTATTCGCCGAAGCGGCGCCTTATCCCGGCTATAAGTTGACCGTCGACCTTGACGCGCAAACCGTAGTGACGCCATCCGGTGCAGCCTATCGCTTCGAGATCGATGCGTTCCGCAAATATTGTTTGTTGAATGGCTTGGACGAGATCGGCTTGACTTTGAAAAATGCCGACAAAATTCGCGCGTACGAAGAATTGCGCAAAGTGCGTGAACCTTGGATTTTCGCTTAGAGACGAAAAATGAAAATAGCAATATTGCCGGGTGACGGCATCGGCCACGAGATTATGCTGGAAGCACTACGGGTGCTGGATGTGCTGCGTGCGGATGGTTTGAAATTTGAGACGGAAAAAGCCTCCGTCGGCGGTACGGCGTTTGACGAAACCGGCGTGCCGTTACCGGATGCGACGTTGAAACTTTGTCAGCAAGCCGATGCGGTACTGTTCGGCGCCGTCGGCGGCACGCAGTACGATGCTCTGCCGCGCGATAAACGTCCCGAGCAGGCGATTTTGGGCTTGCGCAAAAACTTGGGCCTGTTCGCGAATCTTCGCCCAGCCTTGTTGTATCCCGAATTGGCGAACGCATCGAGTTTGAAACCGGAAATCGTCGCAGGATTGGATTTGATGATCATCCGCGAATTGACCGGCGATATTTATTTCGGCACACCGCGTGGTGTTCACAAAGATGAGAACGGCGAGCGCGTCGGCGTAAACACCATGACCTATCGCGAATCGGAAATTCGCCGCATTGCGCATGTCGGTTTTCAGACGGCGATGAAGCGTGGTAAGCGTTTGTGTTCGGTCGACAAAATGAATGTATTGGAGACGACGCAATTGTGGCGCGATGTGGTGATCGAAGTCGCCAAGGAGTATCCGCAAGTAGCGTTGAGTCACATTCTGGTCGACAACTGCGCCATGCAGTTGGTGCGCAATCCAAAACAATTCGACACGCTGGTGACGGGTAATTTGTTTGGCGATATTTTGTCGGACGAAGCGTCAATGCTGACCGGGTCCATTGGTATGTTGCCCTCGGCGTCGCTGGACGCGAACAATAAAGGCTTATATGAGCCGATCCACGGCTCCGCGCCGGACATCGCGGGCAAAGGCGTGGCCAATCCGTTGGCGATGATGTTGTCTGCGGCGATGATGTTGCGCTATACCTTCAGCAAGACAGACGAGGCGAATCGCATCGAGAACGCGGTACGCGACGTTTTGTCCCAGGGTTATCGTACCGGCGATATTTTCGAGCCGGGAATGAAGAAGGTTGGGACAAAGGAAATGGGCGATGCGGTGGTGAAGGCCATGCAAGGATGAAGGATGAGGGATGAAGGATGAAAAAAAAGCGCGGGATGCATGTGCTGCGAGGCAATATCGGTGCGTCTTCTGGCATGGCATTGGCTCTAAGGCAAGCAGGATGCGGCGTGCAGGCCGGTGAGTTTTTAAATTCATCCTTCCGCCTTCATCCTTCATCCTTGTCTTTCAGTCCTTCATCCTTTTAACTTAATTACGGGTTTAATGTGAAAAAAGTAGGTCTAGTCGGTTGGCGCGGTATGGTCGGTTCGGTGTTGATGCAGCGCATGAACCGGGAGCGGGATTTCGATTACATCGAGCCGGTGTTTTTTTCTACCTCGGCGCCTGGTAAATCCGGGCCGAAGGAATCGAACGGCGCGCTGTTGTCCGACGGCAACAATGTCGCACGGCTCAAGGCGATGGACATCATCATCACCTGCCAGGGTGGCGATTACACTAACGAGGTTTATCCCAAGCTGCGCGCGGCGGGTTGGAACGGCTATTGGATCGACGCGGCTTCGGCGCTGCGCATGGATAAGGATAGTGTCATCATCCTTGATCCGGTGAATCTCAATGTCATTAAGGACGCGCTCAAAGCCGGCGGCAAGACTTACGTCGGCGGAAATTGCACGGTGAGCTTAATGTTGATGGCCTTGTCGGGGTTGTTTCAGCGCGGTTATGTCGAATGGATTACGGCGATGACCTACCAGGCCGCATCGGGCGCCGGCGCGCAGAACATGCGGGAACTGATCGCGCAAATGGGCGCAACCCATGCGGCGGTCAAAACCAAGCTTGAAGACCCGGCGTCGGCCATTCTCGATATCGATCGCACCGTCGCGGATACGTTAGTTAGCGACGCGATGCCAACGGCCAATTTTGGTTATGCCCTTGCTGGCAGCTTGCTGCCGTGGATTGACAAGGATTTAGGAAACGGCCAAAGCCGCGAAGAGTGGAAGGCGATGGCGGAGGCGAACAAGATTCTTGG
This sequence comes from Pseudomonadota bacterium, assembly GCA_031398205.1. Classification (GTDB taxonomy): domain Bacteria; phylum Pseudomonadota; class Gammaproteobacteria; order Burkholderiales; family JALYOK01; genus JALYOK01. Next base: position 2,458 of record JANNMV010000583.1, read on the forward strand.
CACCACGGCGAAGCCGATTCCGGTGGACGGCATTTGCGTGCGCATCGGCGCCATGCGCTGCCATAGTCAAGCGCTGACCATTAAGCTCAATCGCGACTTGCCGCTGGACGAAATCGAAGACATGCTCGGCGCGGCCCATGCATGGGCAAAAGTCATCCCCAATCGCCGCGACGATAGTCTGCGTGAATTAACGCCTGCGGCAGTCACGGGAAAGCTCACCACCCCGGTTGGACGTCTGCGAAAATTACCCATGGGCGGGGAGTACTTGACCGCGTTTACGGTGGGTGATCAATTGTTGTGGGGCGCCGCAGAGCCGTTGCGGCGCATGCTGCGCATTCTCATCGATTAAGGATTAGCCGCGGCGCGACGTGAGTTGTTTGGTGCACTGAATTCGTTGCTGTCAGAAACACGACGCTCCTCGTGATTCGCTCGCAAAAATCAAGATTTCGGTTGACAAGGGTGGCCGTTAGGGGCAAACTATTACAGTAGTTTTGAGCTTGCATCTGTAACTGATTGATGTTATTTTGAAACCTTAAGATTAACCTTTGAGTGAATCTATCGGATATGCGAGGAAATAAACTCTTTCGCCGAGCGGCAATGATTGCCGCTATTTCGCTGTTGCCAAGCCTGGCTACGGCGGCCGGTTTAGGAAAAATTAATGTAATGTCTGCCCTCGGGCAGCCCTTATTGGCTGAGATCGATCTGGTGTCGGTTAGCGCGGAGGAGATGCCTTCTCTAGCGGCACGGCTGGCGTCGCAAGATGCCTATCGCGAGGCAAACGTCGAGTACCCGAACGGGCTCGGCAATTTTCGCTTTGTGGTCGAAAAACGCGCAAACGGTCAGCCCTATCTGAAGGTGATGACCAATCAGCCGATTAACGAGCCTTTCCTCGATTTATTAATTGAGTTGAATTGGGCATCGGGACGGCTGTTGCGCGAATATCCCGTGTTACTCGACCCACCGGGATATAACGTGGCGAAGTCGCAATCGCCGACGGTTACCGCGCCGCAAATCGCGACCACTCCCGTACCGCGCAGCAAGCGCCCGCCCGCTGGCGCTCCGGTGCCTGCGCCAAACGAACAGATGGCTACCGAGGCAGCACCAGCGGCTGAAAGGCCACGCGATGCGTCATCTCCTGCCAGCGCGAATGAAAGTGCCGATACCTATGGTCCAATTAAATCTGGCGAGACGTTGGGCGGAATTGCCGAGTCGACGCGACCACCCGACGTAACGCTGGATCAGATGTTGGTATCGCTTTATCGCGAGAACAAGGGTGCGTTTAGCGGTCAGAACATGAACCGCATGAAAAAGGGCATGATTTTGAAACTGCCCGACGCCGCCGCGACATTAGCAGAAGTCAATCCGGCTGCGGCGAAGCGTGAAGTTGTCGCACAAACTGCCGACTGGAATGCCTATCGCAAGCGTCTGGCTAACGTCGCTGCACGAGGTGCGGCACAAGGCGACAAACCGGGTCAGACGGCCGGGGGTGCGATCGATACCAAGGTCACCGACGACAAGGCGCCGACGGAAAGCGGCAAGGACGTGTTGAAGCTGTCCAAAGGACAGGCCGCTGCGGACCAACCGGGGGTTGCCGGAAAAAGCAGCGGTGAAAAATTTAGCGCTTTGCAGGAAGACGTCGCTACTCGTGATCAAGCCTTGCAGGATGCACGCGCGCGCATTACGGCACTTGAGCAACAAATTAACGACATGCGTCGGTTGCTCGAGTTGAAGGGCGCGCCGGTTCCGGTGGAAAAACCGGCGCTGCCGACCGCCGAGAATACTCCTGCCGATAAACCGACGGCGGTGGTGACGCCACCGGTCGAGCCGAAGTCGGCAATGGACTCAAAGCCGATTACGCCTGCGGAAATTCAGCCTGAACCGAAACCCGCCGACGAGGACAGTAAGGCGCCGGTCGATGCGCCGCCCGTGATGAAAAAGCCGAAACGCGTGATGCCACCACCGGCTCCGGTTGAGGAGGCGGGTTTACTCGATGATTTAATGGGCAATCCGCTAATCCCAGCGGCCGGTGCTGCCCTGCTAGGCTTGTTAGGATTTTTAGGCTACCGACAGGTACGCAAACGTAAGGACGCGCAGCTCGGCGCATTCACCGCCACGGGCGCGATTCCCGGCGGGTTCAAGGTCAGGCAGGCGGCCGCAGCGGCGGGGGCTTCGGCACCGCTATCCGAGGCGGAAAATAGCTCCTTCCTGAGCGATTTCGATAAGGTGGGTGCCGGCAATATCGATACC
>JANNMV010000641.1:0-6712 GCA_031398205.1 Pseudomonadota bacterium
ACAATACCAAGTTGGTCGCCATGTTCGTCGCAAAGATCGGCCGTAGCAAAAGTTGTCATGTTGCGTTGCATTTATGAAGAGTCAGTATAAACGAGTTTCATGTATTATATAAGACATAAGACTGTCCTGCCAACTTATCCCTCACGAAGGAGTTACCCATGACCCAGCAGGTCAAAATCCCGAACGTAGGCCAGAAGATTACGGTCAATGCAAACTACACCCTTACGGTCCCGGATCAGCCGATCATCCCTTATCTTGAAGGCGATGGCATCGGCATCGATATTACGCCGGTGATGAAGAAGGTCGTCGATGCGGCGGTAGCAAAATGCTACGGCGGCAAACGCAAAATTTCCTGGATGGAAGTCTACGCCGGTGAAAAATCCGTCAAACTCTATGGCGAAAACGTTTGGCTGCCGCAAGAAACATTAGACATCGTGCGCGAATATGTCGTGTCGATCAAAGGGCCGCTCACTACGCCCGTTGGCGGCGGTATTCGCTCAATTAACGTCGCGCTGCGTCAGGAATTGGATCTTTACGTGTGCTTGCGTCCGGTGCGCTGGTTTACCGGAGTGCCTAGCCCGGTGAAAGAGCCGCACAAGACCGACATGGTGATCTTTCGCGAAAATTCCGAAGACATTTACGCCGGCATCGAATGGCAAGCGGAAAGCGAGGGCGCGAAGAAGTTGATCGAATTCTTGCAGAACGAAATGAAGGTGAAAAAGATTCGCTTCCCAGCTACCAGCGGCATCGGCATTAAGCCGGTTTCCCGCGAAGGCACCGAGCGGCTGGTGCGACGCGCGATTCAATACGCGGTGACTAATAAGCGCAAATCGGTCACGTTAGTACACAAGGGCAATATTATGAAATTCACCGAGGGTGCATTTCGTGATTGGGGATATGCTCTGGCGCGAAAAGAATTTGGCGCCGAGTTGTTAGACGGTGGGCCGTGGATGAAACTCCCCAATGGTATTGTCATTAAAGACGTGATCGCGGACGCATTTTTGCAGCAGATTTTGTTACGGCCGGATGAATACGACGTGATCGCCACCTTGAACCTGAACGGCGATTATATCTCGGACGCGCTGGCCGCCCAGGTTGGCGGCATCGGCATTGCTCCCGGCGCGAATTTGTCGGACACCGTTGCAATGTTCGAAGCGACTCACGGCACAGCACCGAAATACGCGGGGAAAGATTACGTCAACCCGGGCTCGTTGATCCTATCGGCCGAAATGATGTTGCGTCACCTAGGGTGGGTGGAGGCGGCGGACGCGATTATCCGCGCCGTCGAAAAAACCATCGCAGCAAAGGTCGTGACTTACGATTTCGCGCGACTAATGCAGGGTGCGACACAAGTTCCTTGCTCGAAATTTGGCGAGGCACTCATCTCCAACATGGGATGAGCGCCCGATGAAATCACCCTTGCCGCAATTGCAAAGCACCGCGTTTGAGGCGAGGGCGTTTAATTCGAGGTAGTACGCTTGGTTGCTACGTTATTGCGGCGACTGAATATTCGACGCTTGCTTACCCTTTGGACCTTGAGTCACCTCAAAACTTACTTTTTGACCTTCTTTGAGGGTTTTGAATCCCCCCATTTGAATGGCGGAGAAATGCGCGAACAAATCTTCGCTCCCGTCGTCCGGGGTGATGAAGCCGAAGCCTTTCGAATCGTTAAACCATTTTACGGTACCAGTGGGCATGTTGAATCCTTGCAAAAACTTTTAAACGGGGTTTGAAACCCAACGATTGTATGAACTAAAGACCCGCCTGCGTAACCCAGTGGACGTAAATCAGCCTTCAGCCAAACTTGCCGACATATTTACGCTAACTGTCGGCGATAAGTCAAGTAAAAACCTATTTTTTTGCGCTAAATGCGTGTAGGACTTGAAAAATTCCACCACCTTGCCAAAATAAACAATACGATAGCATCACGCTCACGGTAAATTTCTCGATGGCAGTCAAGCGACAGGACGGTACGATCCTTGAGACGGCTAAGGCAAAGGTTAAGCCGCCGCCATTGTACAAGGTCGTGCTGTGTAACGATGACTTTACGCCGATGGAATTTGTGATTTTAGTGTTACAGAAGTTTTTTTTACTTCCACTTGAACAGGCAACGCGTATTATGCTCAAAGTGCATACGGAAGGCCGTGGGGTGTGCGGGGTTTACCCGCTGGATCTCGCGACGACCAAGGTGGATCAAGTTATGGCATATGCCAAGCAACATCAACATCCGCTGCAATGCGTGATGGAGGAAACATGATAGCGCAGGAGTTAGAAGTTAGTTTACACATGGCGTTTGTCGAGGCGCGGCAGAAACGGCACGAGTTTGTGACCGTCGAGCATCTCCTCTTGGCGCTACTGGATAACCCCTCCGCAACGGAAGTATTACGCGCATGTGGCGTTAAGCTCGACGATCTGCGCAAGGCGTTGGCCGAGTTTGTGCAACAGCATACGCCCACAGTGGCGGGGCACGACGAGGTCGATACTCAACCCACGCTCGGATTTCAGCGCGTGATTCAGCGCGCCATCCTCCACGTTCAATCGTCCGGCAAAAAAGAGGTCACCGGAGCAAACGTGCTGGTGGCAATTTACGGCGAGAAAGACTCCCACGCGGTGTATTTCCTGCATCAGCAGGACGTCAGCCGTCTCGACGTGGTGAACTTCATTTCCCACGGCATTCGCAAAGTGCCCCAGGGGGCGCCCGCTAAAGAAGAGGGCGACCCGGATGGTGAACAGGAGCAAGCTAGCGGCGGCGCATTGGAGAGCTTTGCGCAAAACCTTAACGCGCAAGCAGTGGCGGGAAAGATCGACCCCCTGGTCGGCCGCGATAACGAATTGGAACGCGTGATTCAGATCCTGTGCCGCCGTCGCAAAAATAATCCGCTCTTGGTCGGCGAAGCGGGGGTCGGTAAAACCGCCATTGCCGAGGGCCTGGCGCGGCGCATTGTGGAAGGTAAGGTGCCAGACATTTTGGCGAAGTGTCAGGTCTATTCATTGGACATGGGTTCCTTGCTTGCGGGCACGAAATATCGCGGTGATTTTGAGCAGCGCTTGAAGGCGGTGCTAAAACAGCTTGCCGATAATCCAAATTCAATTTTGTTCATCGACGAGATCCACACCGTGATCGGTGCGGGTGCCGCATCCGGTGGCACGCTGGACGCATCGAATTTGCTCAAGCCGGCGCTGTCGTCCGGTCAGATGAAATGTATCGGCGCCACGACTTACACGGAATACCGCGGCGTATTCGAGAAAGATCACGCTCTGTCGCGACGCTTTCAAAAAGTCGACGTCAATGAGCCGAGCGTACAGGAGACGGTCGAGATTCTACGCGGCCTGAAGTCGCGCTTTGAGCAGCACCATGGCATCAAGTACACGCCGAATGCATTGACCACGGCGGCGGAACTTTCCGCCCGGTACATCAATGATCGACATCTGCCCGACAAGGCCATCGACGTGATTGATGAAGCGGGCGCCGCGCAGAAAATATTGCCGAAGGCCAAACAGCGCAAAGTCGTCGGCAAACACGAAATCGAAGAAATCGTCGCTAAGATCGCGCGCATTCCGGCGAAGTCGGTTTCTAGTAACGATCGTACCGCGCTGATGAGTTTAGACCGCGACCTCAAGGCGGTCGTGTTCGGGCAAGACAACGCGATTGACGCACTCGCCTCGGCAATCAAGATGGCGCGAAGTGGCCTTGGAAATCCGCAAAAGCCCATTGGCTCTTTCCTGTTCTCCGGGCCAACCGGCGTGGGTAAGACCGAAGTGGCGCGACAACTCGCGTACACCATGGGAATCGAGTTGATCCGCTTCGATATGTCCGAGTATATGGAACGCCACGCGGTGTCTCGATTGATCGGCGCGCCGCCCGGTTACGTTGGTTTTGACCAAGGTGGTTTGCTTACCGAACAGATTGCGAAACATCCGTATGCGGTGCTGTTACTCGACGAAATCGAAAAGGCCCATCCGGATATATTCAATATTTTGTTGCAGGTAATGGATCACGGCACATTGACGGACAACAACGGTCGCAAAGCGGATTTTCGCAACATCATTATCATCATGACCACCAACGCCGGTGCGGAATCCCTGACCCGGACGTCGATCGGCTTTACCCAGGATAAGCGAGCGGGTGATGAGATGGCGGATATCAAGCGCCTGTTCACGCCTGAATTCCGCAACCGCCTTGATGCCATCATTTCCTTTGCGGCGTTGAACGAAGAGGTTATCCTGCGTGTGGTCGACAAATTTCTCATGCAACTGGAAGATCAGTTGCATGAGAAGAAGGTCGAAATCGTGTTCACCGATGAACTCAAAGCCTATCTCGGTAGGAAAGGCTTCGATCCATTGATGGGTGCGCGCCCCATGGCGCGGTTGATTCAAGACACCATCCGCCGCGCGCTCGCTGACGAATTGCTGTTTGGTCGCCTTGCAAACGGTGGCAAAGTGACAGTTGATATCGGCGCGGATGATCAAGTCTCGCTTACCTTCATGGATGAGTCGGTGGCCGTGGTGTAAGAAGCGGCCGGTGCAATACCGGCCTTTCATCAAATACGTTGCTCTTGAGGAGACAGATTGTGAAGCACTCAGCGTTTGGAATGTTCGTTGCGCTAGTCTTGGTGTTTGCTCAGGAAGCGGCTGACGCTGAAGATACGCGCGGGCGCGATCTTGCGACCTCCTGCTCGGGCTGTCATGGTACCCTCGGCCGTAGCGCCAGCGGCATGCCAACCATCGCCGGATTGGATCAGGCGTACATCGTGAAACAAATGAAAGACTTTAAGTCCGGCGCGCGCAGTGCGACCGTCATGCAGCAAATCGCCAAGGGCTTTAGCGACGAGCAGATCGAGGCGCTGGCCGCATATTTTTCCGTGCAAAAAAATTAACTAGTTCCAGAGGAGAGTCGCAACATGGCATACACGCGACGTGAATTCATTCGTAGTTCCGGCATCGCGGCGGTTGCGCTGGTCGGATGCAGTTCCGCGCCAATTGCCAAAAAGAGCGCTGGACGCGTCGTGGTCATCGGCGCCGGTTATGCCGGTGCGACTGCGGCAAAGTACATCAGGCTGTGGGCGCCTGACATTGACGTGACCATGATCGAGCCCAGTGAATTATTTGTTTCCTGCCCGATCTCTAACCTGGTATTGAATGGCAGCAAGACCTTGGCGGAAATTAGCGCCGGTTATGGCGCCTTGCGTAGCAAGTATGGCGTTAATTTCATCCGCGACAGCGCTGTCGCTATCGACGTTGTAAAGCGCCAGGTTCGCGTTGCCACGAATACCGATCCCATTTCCTATGATCGCCTGATCGTCGCGCCCGGCGTGCAGTTCGTTTACGATGCTATTCCAGGGCTGAAGGAAGCGAGCGCGCAAGAACGTGTTTTGCACGCGTGGAAAGCCGGTTCACAGACCATTGCATTGCGTAAACAACTCGAAGCCATGGGCGACGGTGGCGTGTTCGCCATTCATATTCCGAAAGCGCCGTATCGCTGTCCGCCCGGCCCCTACGAGCGCGCCTGCTTGATCGCGGATTACTTTAAAAAAGTTAAGCCCAAATCCAAAGTGTTGATTCTCGATAGCAACGAAGACGTTGTGTCGAAAAAACCGCTGTTCACGAAAATTTGGAAAGAGCTTTACCCGAATATGATCGAGTACCGTCCGAATAGCGAACTGGTCGATGTCGACGTGGCGAGCGGTACGATTAAGCTCACCTTCGACGATGTCAAAGCCAATGTAATAAATGTGATACCGCCGATGAAGGCCGGTCAGATCGCCGAAGGCGCCGGTTTGATCACCGCTAACAATCGTTGGTGTGAAGTGGATTTCCTCACCTTCGAATCCAAGGCCGCGAAGAACATACACATTCTTGGCGATGCGATTTTGGCGGCGCCGGCCATGCCAAAATCCGGCCACATGGCGAATGGGCACGGCAAGAACTGTGCGGCGGCGGTCATCGCACTGATTAAGAATCAGCCGGTCAATGTAACACCGATGCTGACCAACACCTGCTATAGCTTCGTTACCGACAAAGATGTGATTCATATCGCGTCGGTGCACCGTTACGACGAAGCGAAAAAGACCATGGTCACGGTGGAAGGCAGCGGCGGATTGTCCGCTGGCGCGAGCGAACTGGAAGGCCAATACGCGCTTGCTTGGGCGAAAAACATTTGGGCGGATGTGCTTTCCTAGTGATGGTGTTTGCGTAGGCATCGGGCTGCCGATTCAATGCGGCGCCTGTTGTGCGGCACGCGGCGCGTAGAGGCCGCTGGCGCAACTGAATGCGAAGGTGGCACGTTCGATTTCGAGTGCGGCCAACACGCCGATCACGGCATTCGCACCTTGATCCAGCGAGTGCGCATACGTTGGCGTCGGCAAAGAGAATCCGAAGCCGGGCATTTCGAAACAGATCACGCGCAGGCGGAGCGACCGCTAGGCGAACATGGCTTCGTAGTGCTCTAAACGTTCGGTTCATCGGGGACAAACACGACACAACGCTGGGCCGATTCGGAATCGAACACGCAAACCGCCCCCGTCGGGGTGTTCACCATACGGGTGATCAATAGGCTGGTCGTGGTTCGCTTGCGGCGCGATGCCGCCGACTGAGCTCGGTAACTATCCAGCAGAGAGATAACCATCAATAAGTTCCACATGGCTTCGCCCTAGAAGACTCGATGTAGGGTGCATTCATGCACCAACGATGAACGGTGCAAAAATGCACTCTA
>JANNMV010000668.1:0-3156 GCA_031398205.1 Pseudomonadota bacterium
CGGAAGTTTTCGCACGCTAAGGCTGCACTTGCGGTCTCGTGCCAGCCAAGACCGTAACTTCAAAACGATGCACTTGCTAGCAACAACCGTCGTTTGAAATCTATACCGAGTGTCTTTTTTACCACGCATCTTGAGAGTAGATCGACGCCGTTAACATACCAAAATATCTTCCAATTCTTTGTCGGGAAGTGACTTTACGAATGTCATTAGTTTGCGCCGTCAAAACCTCCCGAACTCTCCGCACACGGCGGACAGCCCAAATAGAACAGTAGTACGTAACTAGGTAGGGCCGGCATAATGCACTACATCGTTTACGCGGCGCCAAATGGACTTATCTCGGGAAAGGGGAACCAAGTTGCATAAGAGATTCAGAGTTACCGCGACAATGAAGTCTCCGTTTATCAAGCTCGGGCATATGACGCTTGACGGTATCTTGGCGGCGCAATTGTTCGATGAATTGCGCAACGTTGAGGCGGCGCACGCGGCGGTACCAATTAAGCAGACAAGCGGATTGTTTCACGCGTCCGCTGCGGTGTTCGAGCCGATCGACAAAATCCGACAGGGGTTCATTGCTGGGTTGCGTGAAACCCATTCAATTGACCCAGACTTGATCAAGAAAAACAAGCACGGCCAACTGCATAAGAAATTCGACACGTCGTTAACGAACGTCATGAATTCATATGCTGCGTTTGCCGCACCGGAGATCACCTGGTATGCCGAAGGCGCCGCTGATGAGGCTGAACGATTGCTGCGACCCATCCAATTCATCGGCAAGCGTCGGGCATCTGGTTTCGGTGAGGTTTCCGAGTGGACTTTTGACGACGGTGAACTCGATGGTCTGGTGGGGTATGCCGGCGAACCGCTGCGCCCCGTGCCGATCAATATGTTTTCCGGAGATACCTCGTTGCCAATTTTCGATGCCGCATGGCGACCCGCGTACTGGAATGTGTTGAACCGCGCGGCGTGCTATGCGCCGTCGTTGTGAAAGTGCACACCATGAACGCCATTGAACTATTAAATCAGGCTTTTGGCCGGCACCTGGTAACTCAAACCGGCGATGCAGTGGCCGACGCGCAAGGGGCTTTGTCCAGTGGGCATGCGATGGCGAAGGGGGGCGCAAAACAACGCATCGCGTCGGGTTGGGCAATTATCAAGCCGGCCGGCGCGACTATGCAGTTCCGCCTGGCCGCTACAGGCATCACGTATTTGGACAAGACGACCCGTTACGAGGCATTCGCCGATTTGCTCGACAACTGGAATGGCGCGCCGGCGATCCTGATGGAGTTCGACAAAAAGCCGGTACCGGTGGGGAATTTGTTTATCACGTACGATCTTCGCGCCGTTCGCGTTTGCTCGCCTAAAGGCGTCGAGACATTCGACTACACCGTCGAGCCCGAGAAAGATGGGTGCAAGACACACAAAGTTTTATTCAAACAGCGAAAAAAGGGAACCGCGACATGATTCAAGACTACATATTGCCTAAGCCATCGACAACAACGGGATACGCGCTGCACCGAACCACCGCTGGGCTCGTGGCGGGTGAGAAGGTGCTATTCAGAGATTGCGGCGACCGCGTGATCATCCGTACGGCCGCGAAAATTAGTGAAGATGCCGCACCAGTCGATCAACCACGGGCGGGCGAGGTACGTGTATTCCAATTGCGGGCGAGTGTGAGCAAAAAGACAAAAGGCAAGCGCAGTTATTTCCCGGTTTCAGATTGGCGTAGCCGCCATGCGTGGCTGGCGCGTCAGGGCGAGCGCTACGGGTTTGATTTGCTGACGGTGAACTGTGCGGCGGATTTTGCGACGGTAGAAAAGACCGGTCAGAAATTCACCGTGGATCGCACCGATTTTGCGGGGGCATTAAAAGTAACCGACGCAGATAAGTTTGCGTTAGCCCTACAAAATGGCGTGGGCAGCACGGGGCGCGCATTTGGTTTCGGACTGTTAATCATCTAATCCACAGGAACAAGAAAATGAAAAACTTAATCATCAAAGCAAGTGTTCGTACCGAATCCCCGCTGTCCATCGCCATGCCAATCGCGGAGGGCGGGATCGCGAACCGATATAAGAACTTCCCGCTCATGACGCGTGGCGTTGATGCCGACGGTAACAAGCAGCAGACCGCCTACTTGCCATCGACCACAATGCGCGGGTTTTTGCGCCGCGCCATCGTCACCGATGCCATGCGCGTTGCAGCCGATGCCGGCAAACACTACACCTTACAACGCGCTTATGCGGACTTGATCGGACAAGACTCGGCCAGCGAAGAAAAGCAGGATGTCGATCTGCTTAAATTGAAGACGACACGCGAGGAGAATCCGGTCATTGATTTGTTTGGCTGCGGCATGAGCGTTAAATCGCGCCTGCTGGTCAGCCATTTTGTTCCGGCGAACAACATTCTTCCGGAGGCGTTCAGTGGTGTGCGCAAAGACCTCGACGATACCGATGGCGTGCTAGACCTGATCAGCGAATCCGATCGTGAATCGTTCCTCGGGCGTACGGAGGCAAACAGTTCGCGCGCACAGGCGGCCGGCGTGGTGAAGGACTTGCAGCGCAAAATCAAGGCATCGGCAAAAAAAGGCGAGCCGACCGCAGACTTAGACGAAGCGCTTCTAAAGGCCGAGCAGTTAGTCGAAAAATATGAGGCCAGCATGGGCGCGATGCAGAACAGCACGCGCACGCTGGTGGGCTACTACGCACTGCCGGCTGGCATCGACCTGATTGGGCGCATGGTCATTGAGAACGTCCGTGACCGGGATCTGCCGATGATCGAGTTAGCGTTGAATGCGTTAAGCCTGCGCCCTTTATTGGGCGCACAGACTGCGCGGGGGTGCGGTGAAATCAGCGGTACGTTCGACGTATTGAGTGATGGCCATTTAATCAAAAAAATCGCGATTGGCGGCTGGGAATCGGCAAAAATGGTTGATTTTTTGAACGCGGGTCATCGTGAGAAAGCTGCGTAATCAATGGAGGGCAACTGATCTGGATCAAGCCACCCCTTGTGCGGGTGGTTACTAGTATAACGATTCATTAATATACTTACTAATTATTAGACCAACGCCAGATCGAACTTCTTCCATCGGAAAACCACTGGGTTGAGATTCATCTCCCGTACGCCTTGCAAGATACGTTGCTTGAGTTCCTCGCGAGACTG
>JANNMV010000016.1:0-8695 GCA_031398205.1 Pseudomonadota bacterium
GAAAAAGAATTGGGATTAAAGTAATCGTGCGTTGTAGTTCAGGTAGCCTGCTGAAGTATCAGCCTACTGGCGAGGTTCCATGGCGATTTGCGGGTTTTTCGTCGACAAAAATGAACGATTAAAAAAGATTCCCATGATAAAATTTATTCGGCGACGCCATGCAGGCTTGGCGATTGCGAGCCTGGCACTCGGGACAACGCTGGGCTTTGCGCAGTCGGATACCGCTTCTATCCGGCCGCTGCGAACGGCGCCGACAGAGAAGTTCACCGTGAACGCCGGCGTCAGGGATTGGGGTCCCGCAACGATCACCGGTCAGACCATTCTGGCCGGCGGCCCGAGCGGCCGCGCCGGACTGTTCGCCGTTGACATGCTCCGCGGCAAGCTGAAGTGGACGTTTCGTCCGGCCAACATCAACGGTTCCGTGTCGACACCGCCGGCGGTCGCCGGCAACCTCGTCATTGCGCCATTCGGTTCATCCAATCCGGGGGCCGTGGTGGCCGTGTCGCTCGCCACGGGTAAGGAGGTGTGGCGCGGGCCCGACCCGGCGGTCAACGCCGCAGTCGCGAGCCACGCGGGGTTGGCCTACATCATGAGCAAGGACGGCGCTTTCTCCGCGCTGGATGCGGCCAGCGGTCGTGAGGTTTGGAAGGTGCAATTCGGCAAACGCGCTGATTGCGTATCTTGGCCCGTCGTCCGCGATAACATCGTCTATGTTAGCGCAAGCACTGGTTCGGACAGTTACCTTTTTGCCCTTGACGCTAAGACCGGACAGGAGCACTGGCGTTACCAGGGAACGTACCGCTATAGCTGTTTGCGCCAGCCCGTGGTTACCGCCGACGCGATTTATGGCGCGGCAAACCATCATCTCTATGCGGTCAACCGCGCCTCGGGAACCGAGCTGTGGAAGCCGATCGAAATTCGACGGCAGGTGGAAGGCAAAGAACGTTCGGTGCAGGTACACGCACTGGTCGATGCGGGCGCCGTGCTGATTGGCACGACGAGCGGCTATCTGATCGCGTTCGATAAGACCTCGGGCGCGGCGGTGTGGGAGATACCCGGCAAGTTCGGCGAAAATTCCCCATCGTTGGCGGTCGCGGGAAATGTCCTCTATTTTCAAGGTCGCCTCGACCCTAAAGCGGACGATGATCGACGCACCCTGCACGCGCTCGACCTCGACACGCAAAAAATCCTCTGGTCGTTCTCACGCAAGACGGCCGAGCCCAATTGGAGTTTCGGCTATGTCACGCCGGTCGATGGCGGGCTGTGGGTGGATTCCTATCAAGCACTGGTAAAACTACAGTAGTGATACGCCTGATTTACGTTACACAGCCGCATGGTGAGCCTACGCGCTACCCAGCCTGACCCTGACGTTTGCCGCTATCAGCCCTTAGTGCCGGCTGGTACATCGGCGAACTTAAGTGTCTTTCCCGCTACCTCGCAATATGGAGGCACTGGACTCAGCGTCGTCACGATTACGAGCACCAGTAATTGCAACGACAGTAACGTAGACATCATAACGGTCGATCCGATTCGCACGGTGTTCTGGTGGACCGATAGCGCTGGCGGTGAAACCTCCGCCGACGGCCTGAGCATCCGACGCGCATTTACCGCGCCCAATGGTGTACTCTACGATATCAGCTTGGATCAAATAGGGATAACTAAATGAGCGGGCTGGTCAGGTTCGCTCAGCCGCACGATTGAGCATTGTTACCGATGAACAAAATCAATTGATTCCCAAAGGAACAAGTTATGAACGACACACAATTTGGACATCTAGGCACGGGGCGCCGGTGGATCGCACGCATCGCACAGGGCGTGACCCTCATCACAACCGTTCTATTATCTGCCTGCACGTCCGCGCCACAAGGGCAACCCGTATCTGCGCCGGCGACACCGCTTGCCAAGTCGGTGGCGGCGCCGCCAAACCAAAGCGGCGCGAGCGCGCTTTCCTACGGTACCGTCACGACGGCCGTGACCAAGGGCAAGACCACCCAGCTAGAGCTAATCCAAATGTTCGGCGGTCCGAATATTTCGACGATGGATGGCGACGGGCTCGAAACCTGGGTCTACGAACGGTCGGTGAGTCAAACCGACGTTGCCAGCAAGAGCCAGAATTGGCAGGCGGCGGCAAATCTCGGCGTCGCCTTTGGCCATGTGCAGGCCGGTGTCAGCGCGGGCGGCGGTCAAAGTCAAGGTGCTGCGTCGACCGCGTCCTCATTCAGATCACTTACGGCTATCGTTAAGTTCAATGCCGACAAGACGGTCAAGGATTATTCCGTCCGTGCCAGCCAGTTCTAAGGAAGCGCTGACTAATTCCGATTTCGTTATGATCCTGCGTGGCTCACAAAAAATATCGCCTTACCTATCATGCATAGGCTGCGTCGATACTTTTTGTTCGCGCCTTGTCTCATTTAGAACTCGAACTTATTCAGAGCTTCCCTAACAAAAAGGAAGATCGTCATGAAAATAGGTGGATGGATAGTTAGCATAGGCGCGACGACATTGTTGGCGGGCTGCGGGAGCATGGGGTTATCCGGCGGTGGCGAGGATCCAATGGCCGCCATGACCGCAAAGATGGGTTCCGGCAATGACATGGTAGCGGCAATGACTAGCAAGATGAATTTCTCGCAGGAAGTGATGAAAAATCCAGACCTGCCCGCCTGGCATGCGCAACGGGAAAAAATGGCGCTGGCGGTCGGTGACCGGGTTTTCGATAAGGGGTTCGATCGCGTGTTCGATTCTATGATCACCGCCCTCGCCAACCTTGGCTGTCGGGTCAGCAATATGGAGCGGATCTCGGGATACCTCACGGCATCCATCCCGCAGCTTCCCCCGGAACAACAAGCGGCGCTGCACAACGAGGCGCTGGCGGAGTACGCGCAGATCAAGGGCTATCCGCCTTCGGTGCTGAGCAAGCAAGGGCCCATGGGTATGGACATGGATATGGACTTTAGCGCCATGATGGAGCGCGGTGGAGGCGCCGGGCTGACGCTGTCGATGGTCAAGCAAAGTGCTCGTCAAACCAAGGTGAAGTTGCGTTTCGACGGGACATACTATCCGCGCCGTGTTGACGCGCTGTACAAAAAAGTATGGGCCGAAGTGGATAAGCAAATGTTTCTCGATAAGGCGCTCGACTGATCGTAGCCACGGGCGGGTTCGCCGCGTCGTTGCGCCTTGCCCCCGCTCCCCGTAGCCGCACGCTTCACCCGTCCAACTGCCGTTTCTAGGTTTAATGATCCAAGGCTTCGTCGGAGATCATCGAGTTCATTTGGAATTTTCGGCGATTGCCGCTACGCATAGGAAGTGAAAATGCGGATCAGCCGGCTGCCAATGCGCAAACATTCCGCTGCTCGGCCTGCCCATTTATTAAACACTCCACATAGCGGCAATTTGCTTCGCGGTATCATAGTGCTTCGCGATGGTATTTTCCAGGAACTGAGATAATCGCCAAATCGCGAATCAATTTTTTTTAAGGATACATTATGCAACTGAAGGACAAGATCGCGATCATTACCGGCGCCGCGAGTGGCATCGGCAAAGAGATCGCGTTTGAATACGCGCGCGAGGGCGCAAAAGTTTGTATCGCTGATTTATCGCTCGCAGCCGCCTCGGCCACTGCTAAGGAAATCCAGCAGCTCGGCGGAACGGCGATTGGGGTCGCGATGAACGTCGCGGACGAATCTCAGGTCGATGTCGGCGTTGCGCAAGTGGTGGCGCAATGGGGCGGGGTCGACATCTTGATTAGCAATGCGGGTATTCAGGTGATTAGTCCCATCGTCGATTTCAAGTATGAGGATTGGAAGCGGGTGATGGCGATTCATGTTGACGGTGCATTCTTGACCACGCGTGCATGCATGCGTGCCATGATCAACAAAAAGAACGGCGGAACGATAATTCTGATGGGCTCGGTGCATTCGCACTTAGCGTCTCCCTTTAAAGCCGCCTACGTCACGGCGAAGCACGGCCTGATGGGTCTTGCGAAAGCGATTGCCAAAGAAGGCGCGAAAGACGGTATTCGCGCCAACGTGATCAGTCCGGGTTTTGTGCGCACGCCGTTAGTTGAGAAGCAAATTCCCGAGCAGGCAAAAACTTTCGGTATCAGTGAAGAAGACGTGGTGAAAAAAGTGTTCTTGAAGGACACCGTCGACGGCGAATTTACCACCACCCAAGACATCGCGAGGACCGCGGTTTTCCTCGCGGCGTTTCCGACCAATGCGCTAACGGGGCAGTCGATTACCGTGAGCCACGGTTGGCATATGCAATAACGGCATCGCCATGAGGCGCATGGATACTGCCTCGCAAGGCATGTAGGCCTAGAAAGCAGTATCCGCGCGCGTCTTCACGCATTGTTCTACATCTTTTTCCAATCCTTCGCTTGCTCGAAGGCGTAGGCGCCGCGATAAATTGTTGCTTCGTCGAAGTGTTTGCCGATGAGCATCATGCCGACCGGCAAGCCTTTGCTCATGCCGCACGGAATCGACATGGCGGGGTGGCCGGTGGCGTCGAACGGGGCGGTGTTCGGCAACATTTCGAATCCGCGTGCGACGATTTCTTCGATCGGTGCGCCGCGCTTGGGTAGCGGCGTGGCTTTCATCGGTAGCGTGGGCATCAACAGCAAATCGTACTGGTTCAACGCCGCGTCGTAAGCGGCGCGCAACTTTCGTGACAGATTTTGCGCTTTGCCGTAATAGTGGCCGCGATAATGTTGGATAAAATATTCGCCGAGAATCATGCTGAGCTTCAGTGTGTGCGATAGCTCGTCGGCGCGCTCTTTCCAACGCGCGTGATGATCGATCATGCTGGTGGTGTACATGCCGCGCCAGTTAAAGCCGTGGCCGTTGTCTTTCATCATTTGTTGCGTACCGCCTTCGACTGCGATCGGCAGCCAAATCGCGAGGCCCATGGCGTGCATGGGAATTGAAACTTCTTCTACTTTGGCGCCCAATTTCGCAAACAGCTTGGAGGCGTCGCGCACTTTTTCGTCGACATCTTTTTCCGAACTGGCTAGGCCAAAGCCTTCTTTGACGACGCCGATCTTCAGACCTTTTACGCCTTCCAACATTTTCTTTGAATACTCGACCGATTTCGCATTCGCGTACTGGCGCGGATCCAAGCCATCGGGCCCAGCCAGCACTTCGAGCATAACGGCGTTATCGGTAACGTTAGCCGTCATCGGGCCGGTGTGATCGATGGTAAGTTCGATCGGCATCAAACCGGTGTAAGGCACGAGGCCGTGCGTGCCCTTCATGCCATAAATTCCGCAATAGGACGCCGGGATGCGAATCGAGCCGCCCTGATCGCCGCCGATGGCCAGATCCACTTCGCCCGCCGCCACCAACGCGGCGCTACCGGAGGACGAGCCGCCGGCGGAATAACCTTTCTTGTGGGGATTGTGCACCGGGCCGGTGGCGCTGGTGTGGGAGCCGCCAGAGAAGCAAAAATATTCGCACACCGACTTGCCGATGATTGTCGCGCCGGCGTCCAGCAAGCGGGTGACGATGGTTGCATCGATATCGGGAACGTAACCTTCGAATGTCGATGAGCCATTCATCATCGGCACGCCCGCGACACAAACGTTATCTTTGATCGCCACGGTTTTACCAGCGAGCTTGCCCTTCGCCGCGCCTTTGATGGTCGACTTGTAATACCAAGCGCCGTATTTATTTTCGTCGCCTTCGGGGCGGTAGCCCGACGTGCGCGGATATTTCACTTGCGGAAGATAATCGGCCGCCTCGTCGATCACATCATAGGCATCGAAATTACCTTGCAACAAGGTGTTATAGGTTTTCAGTTCCTCGGGCGATAGATCGATGCCTAAACTTTGAGCAACGTCGTCGAGTTGAGTCAGGGTAGGGCGTTTTACGGCCATTTGCTATTGCTCCTTGGTGATTTAGATGCGGGCGCCCACCGCCGAACCACTTACCTCAACTGATGGGCGGAGCCCGCGATGGACATGGAAAATTTTCGTGCAGCCAGTTGATCGAAAGAGGTGACGCCTTTTGCGACCATCATTTTCTCGGCAGCCGTGAGCCACTGCTGGTAGTAGGTTTTGGGTATGCCGCCCTCGGACTCGACGGCGGTCGCTTCTGCGACTTCTTTAGAAAAACACTCGACCCATTCAGCCCACGTGAAATGCCCGGCGTTGGTTAAGCGCACAACGATTGCGAAGGCACGCGCCTCCCACGGCTCGTTGAACTTAACATCGTCATTGGCGTTAAGCGGCAGCGATTTACAGATCAGTGGAGAATCGATCGAGGTCATATTGCTTACTTTGCCGCATCCATGTAGTCGTCGAACACATCAACGCGCAAGGTATCGCGCTCGGAAGCCTGCGGGCCCCACACTTCGCGTGCGGTGAAGCGCACGCTGTAACAATGCTGGGGTTTTTCTGGTAAACCATGGGCGTGCGTATCCGGAAAGGCGAACACGCCGTAATCGGTTTCGATCGTGCCTAATTTGCCGCGCAAATAGCCCGGCAGCCGAATATGCGTGGTTGGATTGAGATTGCGTACGCAAATGCGATCACCGACCTTAAACAGCGGTGCGACTTTCGCGTCGACGCGAGCGGATGCGCCTTGGGCGAGCAAGCCCGGCACAATTTCTGGCGTAAGTAACATCTTAGTTTCCCCCTTTTTCTAGCTTCGCGATGCGCGCATCGAGTTCCTCGCGCGTGACGATACCGCGCTTGGCCAGAACTGTTTCAAAAGCCGTCATCCAGTGTTCGTAATAAGACGATTCGAGATAGTGGGCCGGCGGCATTTGCTCGATGGCGTGACGAAACTCATCGACGGTGTAGCCGGCGAAAACAAACGTCGACGCAAATAGTGCAAAGGCGCGGCCTTCCCATTTTTCATGGAACACCGGTTCATTTTTTTCCGGATTGATGGGGCCGAGGCCATGCATCCCACCCAGATCATGCATTCCGTTCATGTTAAGCTCCTCGTCGAGATTAGGGGGATTTAGCTTTGGTCACGCCAATCATGGAATCGCGCGTGACCAAATCGGCAAGCTGCGCTTCGGTCATTTTTTCCGTGCCAGGCGGACGTTCCGGCAGGACTAAATAGCGCAATTCCGCCGTGCTATCCCAAGTGCGAACCTCAACAGTGTCCGGCACTTCGGTGCCGAATTCTTTGAGTACGCCACGGGGGTCGGCCACGACGCGCGCGCGATAGGGCGCGGCTTTGTACCAAACCGGCGGCAAGCCCAAGGTCGGCCACGGATAGCAGGAGCACAACGTACAGACCAACACGTTGTGGATGTTGGGCGTGTTCTCGACCACGACCATGTCTTCGCCCTGCAAGCCGGAGTAACCAAGCTCCTTGATCGCCGCGGTGGCGTCGGTCATCAAACGTTTTTTGTATTCCGGATCGACCCATGCTTTAGCGACAACTTTTGCGCCGTTGCGCGGACCGATTTTGTTTTCGTAGGTATCGACCAGGGCATCGAGTGCCTTCGGATCGATCAAGCCTTTTTCTGCGAGTATGGATTCCAGCGCGCGGACTCTAAGGGCGGGGTCGGACTCTTTTTTCTCCAAGTGCGATATTGCCATGACGATTCCTTTTCTGGGTTTCAGTTAGGTTTTGACGAGACAATTGGCGACCTGACGCGTTACGCGCCACACCACTTTAACTATCGTACTGGAAATTGCGTGGATTTAAAACAGCTAGTAGCGCGAAATCATCCGATCGGCCAGATCGGCGATGGCTTGATGGAAGATTAGTACGATGGCGCCGCTTGCGACGGACCGCTGTGGCGCGCGTTAGTGATCGTAGTTGACAATGACGTTATCGGAAACCGGGTAGCTTTGGCAGGTGAGAATATAGCCGCGCGCGATTTCGTAGTCTTCGAGTGCGAAATTCTGATCCATATCGACCTCGCCCTCCACTAGCTTGGCGCGACAAGTCGAGCACACGCCGCTCTTGCAGGCATGCGGTGGCTCCAACCCTTCACGCATGGCGGCCTCGAGAATGGTTTCGGTTTTTTTTCGCATCGAGATGGCGTGCGCGCGCCCTTCAATTACGATCGTTGCAGCGCAAGTTTCGGGCGCGGCGGCGCTCGCTGCCAAATCTAGTCTCGGTTTGCGCTTGAGCATTTCCGGCGTCGCGAATAGTTCGATCTTGATTTGCTGCTGACTCAAGCCATGGGCGCGCAACGCGGCGTTGATGGTCATCATCATCGGTTGCGGACCGCAGATGAAAGCCGTATCCACGCTCTTCAGGTCAAGCCAATGTTTGAATAGCAGAGCACATTTTTCCGTGGTCATTAGGCCGTTGAATAACTCGACTTCCTGATGTTCGCGATTTAAGATATGGACTAAATTTAAGCGTCCCATGAAGTCATTTTTTAGATCTTCCAATTCCTCACGAAACATGATGGCGCCGGAGGCCTCATTGGCGTAAAACAAAGTGAATCGACTGTGTGGCTCGGTGAGTAAGGTGGTCTTCAGAATGGCGAGTACCGGGGTGATGCCGCTGCCGCCCGCGAAGGCGACATAATGTTTACGATGGGTTGGATCGAGCGGAACGTAGAAATGCCCCAGCGGCGGCATCACGTCCAATACTTGGCCGACCTTAAGCGCGGCGTTCGCCCATGTCGAGAACCGGCCCCCTGCAATTTTTTTAATGCCAACACGCAGCGTGTGATCCTGAACCGCCGAACAAATGGAATAGGTTCGGCGCACATCGTTGCCGTCGAT
>JANNMV010000027.1:0-2728 GCA_031398205.1 Pseudomonadota bacterium
CGCGAAACCGAGCGCGGCCAGATTGCGTTTTTTACCGAGCTCGCCGGAAATTTGTTTTCGTCGCTGCCTTACTCGGTGGCGAAGCTGCGCTCGGAAGAAATCGAAGATATATGCCAAACGGAACTGACTCGTTCCGATCTCGACTATCTGGTCTGTGATTTCGTTCATGCCGCGGTGAACATGCCGCGCGGGATTCCCGTGCCGAGCATTCTGTTTCAACACAATGTCGAGGCCGTTATTTGGGAACGCCTTTATCAGCAACAAACCAATCCGCTCATGGGCAAGTATTACGAAATGCAGTGGCGGCGGATGTTTAATTTTGAGCGCGACGCCTGCCGTCGTTTTGATACGGTCATCGCGGTTTCGGAAAATGACGCGGCGAAAATGCGTGCCGACTATGGCTTGCATCACGTCGTCGCCATTCCGACCGCGGTGGATACCGACTACTTCCAACCACACCCCGACGTGCTGCGTGCGCCGAATACTCTGGTGTTCACCGGATCACTCGATTGGACGCCGAACATCGACGGTCTGCGCTGGTTCGTCGATTTAGTCTTGCCCCTCGTGGCGCGGGCTGTTCCGAACGTGAAACTAAACGTGGTCGGGCGCAATCCACGTTCCGATTTGGTTGCCGTTATCAAGGGACGGTCCGGCGTTGAGCTGGTTGGCCGCGTGCCCGATGTGCGTCCGCACGTGCAGGGCGCGACAGCGTCCGTCGTGCCGTTGCTGGTAGGCGGCGGCACGCGCATGAAAATTTTTGAGTCCCTCGCGCTGGATACGCCGGTGGTTTCCACCACGATTGGCGCCGAGGGTTTGCCGCTTCAACCCAACTATCACATTTTGATCGCCGATACGCCGGAAGATTTTGCGCGCGCGACCATCGAATTGTTGCGCAATCAAGCGTACAGCGCAGCCATGGGTGTACGCGGCGGCAATTACGTGCGCGAAAAATTCGGTGCGGCTGCCGTCGCGCGCGAATTCGCAGCGATTTGCCACGCCACGGTCGATCGTGTACGCGGCCCTCGACGTCGATCTTGAGCGCAGGGCACTGGCCTGCAAGCCAGTACTGGTGCGGCTCTCAGCCCGGTTTTTGAGCGCAGAAACGACGCCGGCGCCGTGATAACGTCCGTGCGGCCTTGGTTTTTGATACAATTTCGATCTCACAAATAGGCGCATCAATACCCATGACCTACGTCGTCACCGAAACCTGCATCAAATGTAAATACACCGACTGTGTCGATGTCTGTCCCGTCGATTGTTTTCGCGAAGGGCCGAATTTTCTGGTGATCGAGCCCGACGAGTGTATCGACTGCACGCTGTGTGTCGCCGAATGCCCGGTGGAAGCGATTTTTGCCGAGGACGACGTGCCGGAAAATCAACGTCACTATATTCAACTCAACGCCGAACTGTCGCGCGAATGGAAGCCGATTATCGAACGCAAAGCGGCGCCGGCCGATGCGGACGAGTGGGCGAAAATCAAAGAAAAAGCGCATTTGCTGGAGAAGTGACACTTAGCGCAACGCCTACTTATTGCTATGACCAACGAGCCCGGCCTAACGACTAACGTTGCGCCGGGCTCGAGTTTTTTACCGGCCGCCGCGGTGCAAATCATCGCCTGGGCAGCGTCGGCGGACTTGTCTGATGTGGTTGTGCTGGTGCCGAATTTGTACGTCATTCCAGCGTTGCAACGGGCATTGCAGCGCGCCGCCAACGCGGCGACGTTGCTACTGCCAACTATCACCACGCTCGATTCATGGGCCAAGACCACCGCGATTTCCCACGCGATTATTCCGGAGAGTCGTCGGCTGGCGTTGCTCTACGGCGCCTTGCGTAAGTCCGGCTGGTTTTCCGGCATCGATTTGTGGCGCGTGGCTTCGGATGCGCTTGCGCTGATCAACGACTGTGGGCGTCACGGCGTCGCGTTGCCCCAGGACGCGGCTGATTTTCAGCGCGTGATCCGGCAGGCGTTGCGCGCAACGGACAATCACGCGATCCAATTCGAGGCGCGACTGGTGCATGAATTGTGGCGCGCGCTGCAAACTAGCGCGAACCATGAAATTGACGAGCCGGGCGCCCACGTGTTGCGGTTGGCGCAGCTTGCGCAACAGGCGAACTGGCCACTTTTTGTTGTTGGCGTTGCCGACACGACTCAAGCCGAGGATGCGTTTTTCCAGCGCTACGCACAACGCCAACCAGTGACGATCATCGCCATCGGTGAACCCGAAAGTTGTGCCGCGTCGCCGTTATTCGCGCTGTTGAGTTGCGCCTGGAACACGGCGGAGTCAGCGCATCCGCTAATCGATCGGGCTGCGGCATTTCGCGCCAAACACGATTTAAATCCGATTTCAAACAACCTAGGTCTTTTCTCCGCCCAGAGTCTTGAGCAGGAGGCTCGCGCCGTTGCGTTGACAGTGCGGCGCTGGTTGTTCGAAGGCAAGCGATCGATCGCAATAAGTGCGCAAGATCGCTTGACGGCGCGTCGCGCGCGCGCTTTACTTGAGCGCGACAATATTCTTATCGCCGACGAAAGTGGTTGGACGTTGTCGACGACGACTGCGAGCAGTGTCGTGATGGGTTGGCTCGAACTCATCGCCACGGATTTCCATTTCCGCAACCTGCTTGATCTGGTTCGCTCGCCGTTCTTGTTGTCGAACATTGCGCAGTCGGAACGCGAGGCCTTGACGAGCGAATTGGAAACATTGTTGGTCGCTGCCGGGCCCAGGAGACG
>JANNMV010000033.1:0-4181 GCA_031398205.1 Pseudomonadota bacterium
GACGATGTAGCGAATTTACTTCGCATCGACATCGAACATGCAATGCTTAATCTTATGCCGATTCGCGATCAACTCATCAATGCTCGGCTCGTTATTCATCGCGCGCTTAATCGCAAGTTTCGTCGCTTCGTAGTTGGTGCGATATAAATCTTTCTGATCCAAATTCGGATCCTTCACCGCGCGCGGATCCAACCAAATTAACGCGATGATGCAAAGATCGTTCACCTGGTCGCGCGGCAACAAGCCATCGATCACGCAATCCAACACCGCATCCGCCGTCGCCGATTGCACCACGCCGCCGAGCAAATTGATCGTCGCGCCGTCTTTGATCGTGACCTTCGGCGCCATCATCGTCGCCGGCTTGACCATTTGATTGCAATCGCGAATCGCGAACATGCGCGTATGTCCCGCGCTCTGCCCCATCATGCTCGCAAACGCTTGCCCCACCGGCCCGCTCACCTCGCCGATCAAAATCTCAGGCATTGCGTCGGTGAATTGTCCGGGCTTGGCTTCCACCGTCGCCTCGCCGGTTCGAAATAGGATGCGCTCCGTCATTGTTTTGATCCTTGGGGAAAGAGGTGAGCGTACCGGGGCGAACACCAATGGTCAATGACAATTGTGTTGCCGTGCCAGCAGGCGCATCCTGCTTGCCTGGTGGCAATGCCTGCCCTGCGAGCCAGTATCCGTGCGGATCCTGGCTCGGTTGCCATTTCATTTTTAAGCAACATATTAGCCGCCGATAAGCGCTTTGTAGCGCGCGCCGGGACTTGGCCGTGTAGTTGTCGCGGAATTGCTATTGAAACGTTTCAGCGATCCCCTCGCTTCCATTCAAACATCGGGTCTGCCCGCGATCGAACGCCGCAAGGATCGCATCGACTTCGTCGGCAAGGGCTGGATCATGCACGTAGATGATGACGGCACCAGCGTGCGTTATCGCAATTAGGGCTATCTGGGCAGCACGAACAACAAAGCGTTTCCGCTGGCGCAACGCATGAGTCAGGACACGTTGGAAAAATTGGGAATGGCGTTCATTAAGTCTGCGCTCGGCGATTTCGTTACCATAGCCGTGAACGAACAATTGTTGCCGTTCTTCTCTGAATTCCAAGTAGGTGGCGGCGGCTCCACCCAGCCTGGCCAAAAACCGATCGCGGAAGAAGTGTTCGCCAATACGGTCGTGTTTAGCCGCGTGATTAATGGTGTGCCGGTGATCGGCGCCGGTTCGAAGATCGCCATCATCTTCGCCAACAACGGCAAACCCGTCGGCTTCGATTTCGACTGGGCGCGCTATGAAGCGACCGGTGAAAACCAAACCACGCTAGGGATCACGGAAATCAACGCCCGCGCCGCGAAACTAGCGGCGGTCGATCTAAAATCGCCGTACACAAAAATAACCCGTTTCGAATGCGGCTACTTCGACTTTGGCGCCCGCCGCCGCGATCCTTTCGCCCCGCTACAGACCGCTTGCGCCATGCATGTGCACAAAAAAGAAATCGTCGACGCCGATTTGTTCGCGAAGGATCCGACGTCGGGACACACCATCGCCGCGTATATGTAAGCGATTCCCCTCGGGTCAAAACCCGCCGTCGACCGCAAATGGCCGGAAGCGCGGATATTGCTGGGCATGGGCGCCGAACAACTGGGTACGCCGCCGATCAATGTACATAAATAATAAAGTTTGATACCACGCCACGAACCGCTCTCAGCTTGGCTCGTGGCGGGGTCTTTCTTGAGGTGCTGCCATTGCGCGTGGTTGATTCATCGCAAACAACGTAGCGGAATGAGGACGTCCAATACGTGACACTTCCCGGAATCTCTTTTCTCTACAGCTATTGTTACATTTCGGTATTGCCGTATATGCAGAATCGCAATACGATCGTGCAATGAGAAATCTTACAGTGAAATTGCCTGAATCCCTGGCCTTTTGGCTTTCCCGTCGCGCGAAGGAACTGGGCCGTCCCCGGTCAGAAATAGTTCGTGAGGTGTTGGAACTTTCGCGTAAGAACGGTTCCTGGCCCAGTTGTCACGATTTGAAGATGGACGTATGCGGTAGTGTGGACGGTTCGAAAGATTTGTCGACCCATTCGAAGTATCTCAACGTGCTAGAAAAAGGAAACTGATCATAGTCGATGCCGAGCCGTTGGTCGGCTATTTCAACGACGCGATCGATGGTGAAACGAGTTGTTTTTTCCCCGTTGCCCGACCGGCGTGGTGTTTGCCGGTAATCTGTCCTGGCTCAGGTGAATGGGTTAGGGCTTCTCACTTTCGGTCAACAGAACCGCAAGCGACAACGGTACTTCGCCGCGAATCAATAGGCGCTTGAACACTTCATATACATCCGTTTTGGAACCTGCTTTCCGCAACGCATCCTCGTCGTTGAACCAGACGTAGACTATTAATCTGACGGGGCTGGAAGCGAAGCGGAAGAATAGCCGATAGCGGTCTGGCATACCCTTTTTAACGCGTCGCCAGTTGGCATATTCACGCCCGAGGGTTTTGCCCAACCGAAAATCTGGGTGGTCGGGATTTGCCGGAACGGTTTGTGTAATGGATTTATAGACCGCAGCAAGCAATCGGGTTTTGCGATGTTGCTTGTAGCCTTTTGGATCTTCTTTGGCAAGCTTGGTAACCGCTTGCTCAAGCTCGTCAAGTGCCGCTTTGAACAGTTTGAAGTAGAAGAGTTGCCAGCCATTGGCAATCATAATTTTTCGCCTTACTCTACTTTCACGCCCTTAATCAGCTTTCCAATCCGCTTCAACTGCGCCGAATCGACCGGCTCGATCAACTCGGGATGCCGAGCCATTTGATTCTCTAGGAATTGCAGAAAACCGAGCATAACGGGATCGGCATCGTCATTGATCGGGGCGCGGCGCGTTACGGACTTTGCCGATAGCAAAACTTGGCCATCGGCCAAAACCGTCGCGCGCACTTCACCGTTGAACTCGGGATGCGCCTTGAAGAAAGCGGCGTCCAGTCGAATTCCTTTCGAATTCCCGACCGGCGTAACTTTGCCGCCGTATTGCTCGTTTAGTGGTTCGGAACTTGCCATGGCGGCCTCGATGTGATTACGTGAGTAATTACATTTTATTGGATAGACCGGTTTCCGTCTACCGCGTATTAATTCCCCCGGCGACAAGTCTGACTTGGGATACCCATTGAAGCTAGAATAACGTTTTACACCTTTGTTTTCGACACGCCATGAACGCTCCCAAAAAAGTTTCTTCGCCTCAACACAAACTAAGTTTCGATTGGGCCGGCCCATTGTTGTTGATAGTATTCACGGTGATACTGCGGCTTAACGACGAGCAGAGTTTGAAGTCCTAAATTCGTGCACAGTGCAATGACAACAAGGAGAACTGGAATGAAAACACCGATATGCAAATGGGTTATGGCGAGTGCTGTGGTGGCGTGTACCTTGACCGGCACCGCGACAGCGCAGAGTGTGCGCATCGCCTTCATCGATCCTTTGTCGGGACCGTTCGCCAACATCGGCGAGATGGAAGTGAGAGCGTTTCAATATGCGATCGACCAGGTGAATGCTCGCGGCGGCGTGCTTGGCGGCGCCAAGCTGGAACTGGTCACCTTCGATAACAAGAACAATGCACAAGATTCGCTGCTGGCGCTGAGGCAAGCCAGCGATCAAGGGATTCGATACATCACGCAGGGTAACAGTTCAGCGGTCGCGCTCGCCCTTTCGGACGCGGTCTCCAAGCACAATGCACGCAACCCGGATCGCACAATCCTGTACTTAAACTACTTGGCGCTCGATCCAGCTCTTACGAACGAGCGGTGCAGTTTCTGGCATTTCCGCTTCGATGCCGATGCGGATATCAAGATGTCCGCGCTAACCGACACGATCGCTGCGAACAAGAACATCAAGAAGGTGTATCTCATCAATCAGGATTACAGCTTCGGCCAGGCGGTTGCCAGAGCCGCGCGTGCGATGCTCGCACAGAAAAGACCGGATATATCGATCGTAGGAGACGACCTGCACCCGCTGGGCAAGGTCAAGGATTTCGCCCCTTACGTCGCCAAAATTAGGGCCTCCGGGGCAGACTCGGTTATCACCGGCAACTGGGGCAATGATTTTATGTTACTTGCAAAGGCAGCCCGGGAATCCGGGTTGACTGCCGATTATTATTCCTATTATGCGTGGGCTCCAGGCATGCTCACGACTCTGGGTG
>JANNMV010000076.1:0-5409 GCA_031398205.1 Pseudomonadota bacterium
CCCAGATTGCGCGGCCGGGCTGGGAAGAACGCTCGCACCTGGCGGAGGTGCTGCGGCTCAAAGGTTGGATGCTGCAGCAGCAGGGAAAGTTGGCAGCGGCGGAAGAGAACTATCTCGCCTCGCTCGACGTCGCACGCGAGCAATTGGCGAAGTCCTGGGAGTTGCGAACCTCGACGACTCTCGCTCGGCTCTGGCAATCTCAGGACAAACGCAAGGAAGCGCACGATCTGCTCGCACCCGTTTACAACTGGTTCACCGAAGGCTTCGATACAAAAGATTTGATCGAAGCCAAAGCGCTGCTTGAGGAGTTGGCGTGATGATTGCCGGCGACCGAACGCAGCGTAACGTGAAGAAAAGTTTAACTCCCGTTCACACACTAAGTCCATCGGCCAATAAGACGTCCCCGCGAAGGCGGGGATCCGGTGACTTTTACGAGAGACACTGGATTCCCGCCTTCGTGGGAATGACCGGGCCAGCCCGCCACCCCGTATCCATGCGGCTCGTAGGGCATGCATTGCCACGACGAGGTGGCCTACTGGGTGGCCTGCCGGGTGGCCTAGGGCCAGGGCCAGGGCCAACCAAGCAGGAAGCGGCTCTAAGCGATGCAAAGAAAACATGTAGGGTGGATCAAGCGCAGCGGATCCACCGTTCATCAGCCGTGGTGGATCCGGCGTGGCATAAATTCAAGAGCTGCCACCAGCGTCGCGCCTTGATCCACCCTACGCATTCTGCGCAACGGACGTGCGCCGAATCAAATCAGCGTCAAGTTTCTCGCGCAAACGACAAACAGCAAGCGCCTATATTTACGCGAACGAAAAAACTATTGCCGCAATTTGCTGAAAACCAGATCGCTGTCTTTCCGCTTCATGTGGCAGGTGACGCAAGCTTCAATCGGCCCATTCACCGCGACGCTACGATCGGCCTTGCTGTTGCCGGCAAAATTCGCGAAACCCCAGCCACCGGTGCCCTTATATTTCTCACGATCTTTATGCATGACCCCAAGCCAGCGGCGCTCGCCTTCGACCAGCGAACCGGCATCTTCATCGAGCGCGAAGATGTCGAGTATCAGCACCGATCCGTCGGGGAAGGTGCCGGTTTGGTATCCGGTCAAACCGGCAGCGTTAGCGTAGATGTGATGAATGCCGCCAATCTGCGCGAAGCGTGGATGATCCTTGGTGGCGATTTGGGATTTGACGTGAAACCAGCTACGATAGCCTTCGGGATACGGAACGTCGTCCGCGCCGCCGGCGACGGCACTCAATCCGAGGGATACCGCCAGCGCTATGACTGCAATTTTAAAGCGATGCATAATGTTCTCCTGTGTATTGATATTATTTCACCGTGCCGCCGACCCTACTTAAAACTGATAAACTTTCAAAATAACACTGAGGCGGTTACTCCAATGACGCGATTTGATCATACCGCACAAACGTTTCGTTCGCACTATAGAACCGCAGGTTTGCAGCGCACCGCCGTTGCGCCAAACGTTAAATACTAGGCTGGGATCATGCTCTCGACCACTCCTGAAAAAAACATGCGCCTGGTTCGCGTGATCCTGGCGACCGGTTGGCTACTGATTATCGCTTCGCTATTTTGGGATCCCATCACGCCAGCGCTCACCCACCCAGACAATCTGGCAAGTCCGTTTCATTTAAAGGCGACACCGGTTGCGGTTCAAGGTCACGTCTTGACGCAAACCCCTTACGCCATGGCCAATCGCTTTTTCTGGACCATGTTGATTCCCGTGCTGCCGCTGTTTCTCATGGTGTTCGGACATGAAGCGTGGCGGCGCGTCTGCCCGCTCTCGTTCATTTCACAATTACCACGCTACTTAAATTGGCAACGCCGCAAGCCCGTACTGGTGCGGCGGACCGGGGAAGTGGAACGGCAGTTGGCGCTGATCGGGCGCGACGGTTGGCTAGCCCGCAACGTGCTGTATGTTCAGTTCGCGTTGCTGTTTGTTGCGCTGACTTCACGGCTGCTGTTTTTTAATTCCGATCGGTTGGCGCTCGCGGTATTTTTTATCGGCGTCATTATCGCCGCGTTGACCGTGGGGTATCTCTGGGGCGGCAAAACCTGGTGCGGCTTTGTTTGCCCGATCTCGGTGGTGCAAAAAATTTATACCGGGCCGGGCGGGCTGCTCGAGAGCCAGGCCCACTTAACGCGTCAGCCGGTGTCGCAATCGATGTGTCGCACTTCCTCGCCCAAGGGCGACGTAAGTACCTGCGTGGGTTGCGCGGCGAATTGTCCGGACATCGATCTGGAGCGATCCTATTGGCAAGGCATTTCCGACCCGGCAAGGCGTCATGTCTACTATGGTTTCTTCGGACTGGTAATCGGTTTTTACTATTTTTACTACTGGTTTTCGGGCAATTGGGACTATTACTTTTCGGGCGCCTGGACCCACGAGCCGAACCAACTGCAACAACTGTTTCAAGCCGGTCTGTACATCAGGAATCATGTGGTCAATATCCCGAAGATCATCACCGCGCCCTTGGTGCTGGCCGTTTACGTGCTCGGCGCGATTGGATTGGGAAAGCTTCTGGAGGAGGCGTATCGGCGCATTCGTTTGATGATGAATCGGCCGCTGCCCGAGGCGGAATTCATCAACCATTGCCTGAGTTTTAGCGCCTACGTCACGATCAATTTCTTCTATTGCTTCGGCGGTCGGCCCAACTTGGATTTGCTCCCTTCGCCGGCGCTGCGCTTCGTGGATATTGTGATTGTGTCCCTCTCCACGCTGTGGTTCTTTCGATCGATTCAGCGTACGCCGACTAAGTATCGCCGCGAAGGTCTGGCGTCGAACTTGCTCGAGCAATTAAAGAACCTGCAATTCGATGCGTCGAAACATTTGGACGGACGCACGCTGGAAGAATTGAAACCGGACGAAATCTACGTTCTGGCCAAAACGCTGCCGAGTTTTTCCCGTGATCAAAAATTGCAGGCCTATGAAAATATTCTGCTGGACACGATACGCACCGGACGCGCCGATGCCGCGAATACACTTGAGTTCATGCGCGAGTTGCGCAGCCAGATGGGCGTGAGTGACAGTGAGCATCACCAACTGCTGGAGCAATTAGGAATGGATAGCTCTGGGAAAATCGATCCCGACGCCAAGGTGTCCTATGAAGGCTGGATACGCACCGAGAACTATCGGAAAATTCTTGAATTACTAGTGGCGCCGCTGTTGGAGCAAGGTACACCGCTGCAAACCATACTTGCGCTGCCCGATATTCAATTGGCGATCGAGAATTCCCGCGCGATTTACCAAATTTCTGTCGCGGAACACGATTCTGCCGTGGCACAGGTCGCTGGCCTCGGTGGCATGCAGTTCGAGCGCGCGCGCACGCAACTCAAAACTTTGCGCTATCTGGCGAGCCTCAAGTTCGGCCTAGTCGGCCAAGGCATAGTCGACAGCCAGTGGCGGCCCCTGACACAGTTGTTAGGCAAGATCGTGCGGCGCCGCGTGCAATCGATCTGTAGCAAACTCTTCTCGGCGTTATTGACCCTGGGCGAATCAAACGAATCGAAGTGGATCGCGCACAAGCTTGCGTTGCTGATCGGTGGCGATATCGACGACATTCTGGCGTTGCCGATCGGCGCGGGAACGGCCGCCACCTGGGCGGACACGTTGCACGAAAGCATTGTGTCTCTACTACGTGGCGGGGAGCTCGATGTGACGGTTAACACGCCGGCGGAAAGTTTGGAGGCCTATAGCTATCGCGATGTGATTGCCGATGGCGTTTCGATCACCGATAACTTGCGCCAACTGGCATTCGATTCCGATCCGCTGGTGTCCTCGCTTGCGCTAACGGCGCTCGCTTACGCCGATGCGGCCGCCGCGCGCGAAGTCGCCACGCGACTCCGCCAAGAAGGCGCGGCTAGCCATTGGTTGGTGCTGGAGGTGCTGGCCGGACTCATCGACGGCCGGCTACCCGCGAGCCCCACTTCGGCAAGCCAAAGTATTCGGGTCACCATCGTCACACCTGGATTCGGGCAGCGCACTGCGAGCTTCGAAAAACCTTACCTCTCGGTCGGCCGCGCAGCGGACAACGATATTGTGCTGGCCAGTCACGCGCTGCTGCCGTACCACTTCGCGATTATTCGCGCGGCCAATGCGGTAAGCTTGCAACGCCTCGACGCGCTGGCCACGGTGTTCGTCAATGCGGAAGCGTGGCGCGGTACGCAGATCAGCCTCGAGAATGGCGCACGGGTGTCATTCTCGCCACCCTCGGATGCCGGCGCGCTGCTGATTCTCGAGTGGGACGTCGCGCAAACCGCCTATACGGTGGAAGCGTCCGAGACCATGGGCAAATTGCTGCGGCTATCGCAAAGCGCAATGTTCCAAGATCTCAATCCCGCCTCGTTGGCGGAAATCGCACGGACTGCGGAAGTGCGCGTGTATGCGCAAGGCGCCTACATGTGTCGCCAGGGAGATTCGTCAACCGATGCGTTTTTGCTGCAAACGGGCAGCGCGGACGTGCTGGCGGAAAAGGACGGAAAATCCGCGTTGCTGCGCACTTTTTCCGATGGCGCTATTATTGGCGAGCTGGCGGTGATCACGCGCGAGCCGCGTTCCGCATCGGTACAGGTCACCTCGCCGACGGCACGGGTGGTCGTCATCAATGGCGCCTATTTGCATGAGTTGCTGGAACAGGACGTACATTTGACCATGAGCATGCTCGGCGTTGTCGCTACCTCGCTGCTCGATCTGAATAAGCGACTCAGGAGTATTGGGCGATGGGAAACCGCGAATGAAAACCAGTGACGGCCAAGTACCGCACGCGCTGACCACGGTACTTTTTCTGACATTTGTCTTTATTGCCGATGCGCAAGGCGGCCTCACGTCCCGCGAAGTAGAGCGCCTCAACAAGTTATTGGCCGAGCCGAGTTGGGCCGATCATGCGCTACTGCGCGCCGCGCTCCTGGGCTTAGCCGCACACTACACCGCGCTGTGGAAGGCGTACGATTCGGGCGGCCTAACGCGCGATCCAGAGCGACTCGCGCAAGAGTTGGCGCGCGCGCTGAGTGGTTTAGATGCGCAGGCTGGCGCCAGCCTGCGCGCCGCACTGCGCGACTTTGCGCAGCGCGTCGCGGATTCCGGCTCGACCGTGCTGGCGCGTTTTGGCCGGGGCGCCGCCACCCAAGCGCGGCAGACGGCACTCGCGGAATTCGAACAATTACTCAAGGCCACATCCGATACGGTTGCGCCGGCAGCCGCGGTTGACGATCGCGCCGAGCCTGCCGCGCGCCAGATCGCCGCGTCGGCCGGCGATCTGGCGCTGTGGCCCGCCGCGGCGCTCGAATTTTCAGCGGACAATATTTGGCAGCGCGGCCGCACGCGTCTGCGCTGTGTGCGCGTCACGCCGGAAACCCATGACGTCAAAACGTTCACCTTCATCACCGACC
>JANNMV010000017.1:0-4353 GCA_031398205.1 Pseudomonadota bacterium
ATCAGTACGGCGGATCGTTTGGAACGCTGGACGCGCAGTTTGCTGTCTTATCTGCATCCGATGAAACCGCAGTTTTCTAACGTCGATCTGAACAAATTATTGGATAATGTGTTGGGTCAATGCCGTCTACACATCGAAAAAAATCAACTGTCCGTAAACAGCGAATGCGATACTAGAGCGCGCTGCGTTTCACTCGATGTCGAGTTGATGGAACAAGCGTTGCAAGGATTGATCGTCAACGCCATTGAGGCATCGCCGCCACAAGGCCAGTTGACATTGCGCGTGGTGTGCCGCGCCGATCGCGTTAACATTCATATTTTAGACGAGGGCTCGGGCATGCCATTCACGCCGGCGACCAATGGCCTCGCGCCAGGCCCGACAACGAAGCGCTACGGTACCGGACTTGGCATTCCGTTCGCGTTGCGCGTGATCGACGAGCATGGCGGCACGGTGCAATTCATATCACGCGAGCCGCACGGAACGCAAGTGATCGTCTCGATTCCGCAGCGGCATGCAGGAGAAATCAATCAAGATGTTAGCGAGTAGTCCCGATCAAGAACCCGCCAAGCCCGCAGCCGATCGCGGCGAGCCCGCGCATATCCTGATGGTCGAGGATGAGGCGCTGTTCGCGCGTGCGACCAAGAAGCGGCTTGAGCGCGCGGGGCACCAGTGCAGTATCGCGGCCGATCTTGCGAGCGCACGCGCGATACTGCGTTCAACGCGGCCCGAGTTGGTGTTGCTCGATTTACGATTGCCCGACGGCAACGGACTGGATTTCCTTGCAGAATTTTCATCGAACGAAAATGAACGCTTGCCAACCATCGTGCTGACGGCCTTCGGCGAAATCGGCGATGCGGTACAGGCGATGAAGCAAGGGGCGCTCGATTATTTGCGCAAGCCCATCGATCTGGATGAATTGCAATTGGCCGTCGATCAAGCGCTGCGCAACGTGCGCTTGAAACATCAATTGGATTTCTCCCGCGAGCGCGACAGCCATGCCCTGGAAGGCGCGCAGATGCTGGGTCACAGCGATGCCATCGCCACGGTCCGCACCCAGATTGCCCGTCTGGCACGCCTCTCTGAAATTAGCTCAGGTCCGCCGCCTACCATTTTGATCCTAGGCGAAACCGGCGCCGGAAAAGATGTCGCGGCGCGCTTGCTGCATACCTCCGGCAAGCTGCGCGATCGCCCGTTTGTGCAAATCGACTGCGCCTCATTGCCGAAGGATTTGATCGAAGCAGAATTGTTCGGCCATGAAAAGGGCGCTTACACTGGCGCCGGTGTCGCCCGGAGCGGATTGATCGAAGCGGCGGAAGACGGCACGCTGTTTCTCGATGAGATCGGCGAAATGCCATTGGCGTTACAAGCCAAACTGCTCAATGTGATTGAACGCCGCAAGACGCGGCGGCTCGGCGCGACCAAGGAATCCAATGTCGCCGCCCAGTTTGTCGCTGCCACCAATCGCAATTTGCCGGATATGATCGCCGCCGGTTCGTTTCGCAGCGATCTTTATTATCGTTTGAATGTGGTGACGCTGACCCTGCCGCCGCTACGCGATCGCGGCCCGGACGTTGCCCTATTAGCGCAGCATTTTTCGGTGCAAACCTGCCGCCGTTACGGCTTGCCGGAAAAACCATTCAATGCCGACACGCTCACCGCGCTACAGAATTATCGCTGGCCCGGCAATGTCCGTGAGCTCAAGCACCAAGTGGAACGCGCGCTGCTGCTGAGTCACGCAGGGGAAATCAGCGCCGCGGATTTAGGCATCGTCGCCAGTGAAACGCTGCTCGTCAACGTTCCGCCCCTGGCGGGATTGACGTTGGAAGCCGCGGAGAGAATGCTCATCGTCGATGCGATGCGCGAGACACAAAATAACGTATCGGAAGCAGCACGGCGCCTCGGTGTCAGCCGCATGACCTTGCGCTATCGCTTGGAGAAGTACGGCCTTGGGTCGGAGATCGTGGATTAGCGGAGTTGCCAGCGCGCCGGGCACACTAATTGCTGCTAGTTGACTGTCGCTCTTTGCGGCTTTGAGCCAATTGTGACGCCTCCTATTTAAGCCGGACCTCGTGCCCGGCTTCTTTTTGAGTGCCGTCAACGGGTTATCATAAATACTTTGGCTCAAGCGCAGGCGAATTGTGCCGGACGCGGCGCTGAAGTTCGGCGATAATGGTGGTTGAAATAAACCATCGCTGGCTGAAATTAACCATTCGCTCGAGGAATGGTCTTATGAAAAAAAATGCACCCTTTATCCAAAAAAGAGGAGTCGTAATGTTTAACCCTTCAGGCTTGTCAACCGTGCGCATGCTCGCACTCGCATCGATCATTCCTTTCGGGAGCGCCGGCGCCACCGATGCGCCGGATAATCCCGCCGAGATTCTAGAGTTGCCGACCGTCGAGGTGATCGGCACCACGCCGTTACCCGGCATCGGCACGCCGGTGAAAGATGTCCCGGCTAACGTGCAAGTTTTCACCAGTAAAGACTTCGCCAAACAAAAACATACCGACATTTCCGAATACTTGGAACAAAATCCGACCAGCGTCACGGTGAATGCGGCGCAAGGCAATCCATTCCAAGTGGACG
Organism: Pseudomonadota bacterium; assembly: GCA_031398205.1. GTDB lineage: Bacteria > Pseudomonadota > Gammaproteobacteria > Burkholderiales > JALYOK01 > JALYOK01. Next base: position 2,585 of record JANNMV010000017.1, read on the forward strand.
TGAATTTCCGCGGCTTCACCGCCTCACCGCTGCTCGGCACGCCGCAGGGTTTGTCGGTGTTTCAAGATGGCGTGCGCATCAATGAGCCATTCGGCGATGCGGTCAACTGGGACTTGATTCCGCAATCGGCTATTTCCAGCATTCAAGTGATTCCCGGTTCCAACCCGGTGTTCGGCCTGAATACGCTGGGCGGCGCCTTGTCCGTGTATACCAAAAGCGGATTCCAATATCCCGGCGCGGCAATCGAAGCGTTGTTCGGATCGTTCCGCCGCAAGCAAGTACAGTTTGAGTTAGGTGGCAACAACGGCAAGAATTTAGACTATTTTTTGACCGGCAATTTCTTCGATGAAAAAGGTTGGGGCGATCACAATCCGAGCCGTGTAAAGCAGTTCTTCGCCAAGGTAGGTTGGCAAAATGATAATACCGATTTTGATGTCAGCCTCACTGCCGCCGACAACCGTTTAGAGGGCATGCAGTCGCTGCCGAAATCCTTCATCAGCGAAAATTTCAAGCAGGCCTACACTTTCCCCGACATTAACGAAAACAAAATGACGTTTCTCAACGCCAAGGGCAGCCATTTTTTTACCGAACAACTCTTGCTGGGCGGCAACGTTTATTTTCGCAAATTCAAGAACACTAACACCAGCAGCAACCAGGCGGATGGTTTCGATATTTCGTTACCTGTCGACGCTACCAATTTCCCCGCGTTAAATGATCGCTCTGTCATCGATCAAGATAGCTACGGCGGTAGTGTTCAACTCACGCTCGATCGCAAACTTGGCGCGCGGAAAAATCAACTCACGGTGGGCGCCAGCGCCGACTTGGGCGAGGCGAATTTCAAGCAATCGGAGCAGGCCGCCGACTGGACGGCGGATCGCAGTATTACGCCGTTTCCCGGCGCCGAGTTCGAGTTGGAAACCAACGCCGACACGGAGAACGTCTACTACGGATTGTACTTCACCGACACGTTGCAGTTGTCCGAGCAATGGGGCATGACCTTTTCCGGCCGCTACAATCGTGCTCAGATCAAGATTACCAATCGCGGTGACGCGATCGACGACAGGCTGAACGGGGATCACACATTTTCCCGTTTCAATCCCGCCATCGGCGTGAACTTTAATCCGTCGCCCAAAGTGACCGCCTATGCCACGTATAACGAAGGCATGCGCGCGCCGACGGCGATGGAATTGACCTGCGCCGATCCCGAGGCGCCGTGCAAATTGCCGAATAGTTTTCTTGCCGATCCGCCACTGAAGAAAGTCGTCGCGAAAACCGTTGAGCTCGGCGCACGCGGAAAAGTCGGAGAGGGTTCCAGTTGGAATGTGGCGATCTACCGCTCCGATCTAAAGGATGACATCCAATTCATCAGTTCAAATCTCACGACGGCAACCAACCTGGGATATTTCCAGAACGTCGGCGACACCCGCCGCGAAGGACTGGAACTGGGCGGCACGACCAAATTTTCCAGCTTTACCTTCAGCGCGCGGTATGCCTACTTGAAGGCAACTTATCAATCGTCGTTTGTTGTGTTCAGCCCGTTTAATTCTTCAGCCGATGTAGACGGCAATATCCAAGTGTCGTCGGGCAATCGCATCCCCGGCATCCCCGAGCACAACTTCAAAGTACGTTTGGACTACGACTGGAACGAGACATTTTCTATCGGCACGAATGTGCTGTATTCCGCCGGCATTTATGCGCGCGGCGACGAAAACAATCAAGATAAAAATGGAAAAGTGCCTGGCTATGCCGTGGTGAATCTCGATGGGCGC
>JANNMV010000159.1:0-5819 GCA_031398205.1 Pseudomonadota bacterium
CGCGAAAAGCAATTACTTCTTACGTATCGCAAAAATCTAAAAAGAAGCATGCCCTCTAACAATCGATACCCGGCTCGTTCTGCTTATTTTTGCGTTCAAGACGCATCGAAAGATCGAACTAAATACCATCTTGTTTATCTGACAAGTCATCCGGTTGGTATCATAAGGTTTATGGAAATCTCAGAGAAAGTTGATCCTATCCAAAAACAGGTTCGCGCCACGACGAAGCAAAATAAGCGTATCTTGAAAAGTGGGCAGGACGAATTATTTCCGTCGCACGAGCTAATCGACGAAGATGAAGGACATGCAACTCCCGAAGAGGTTGAGAAATTCTGGTTGACGAAACTTTCGAGCAGCCCTCAGCGATTCGATTCACATAAGTTTGCCGATTTACTTGAAGAAACCGACTGGTTTCCGGGGGATTTACAAGAGGCACTCGGCCGTTTGATAGCGAGCGGAAAAGTTATAAATCTCGACGCAAGAGGTAAAAGGAGAAAGCATTTTCTTCACTACGATAAGAGTGGTGAACGCCTGCAACTTACAGGAAAAGTGCAATGAGTACGCTCAGCCGTATTGAATGGACCGAACTGACTTGGAATCCAACGGTTGGCTGTACCAAGATATCACCCGGCTGCAAAAATTGTTATGCCGAATCGATGTCACGACGCTTACGAGCTATGGGCGTTAACGGATACGAAAACGGCTTTCGCCTGTCGTTAATGCCTGATCGGTTGGCAGAACCCTTAGAGCGTCGTAAACCGACCGTGTACTTCGTAAATTCGATGTCGGATTTATTCCACGAGAAAGTTCCGTTCGAGTACATCCATAGAGTATTCGACGTGATGGGACGAGCACCACAACATACTTTCCAGGTACTTACCAAGCGTGCTGATCGGATGGATCGATTTTGCCGTGAAATCCGGGTTCCGCCGAACGTATGGCTAGGTGTATCAGTAGAAAATCGTAGGCATGGTATTCCGCGTATCGACATCTTGAGAATGATTGACGTCAAGGTTAGATTCCTGTCTGTGGAACCGTTGCTGGAGGACGTGGGGGATATGAATTTGGCGGGCATCCATTGGGTAATAGTAGGCGGCGAGTCCGGCGTTAGGGCTCGTCGCATGAAAGAAGAGTGGGTAGACGGTGTGAAACGTCAGTGTGATCAAGCGGGAGTCGCGTTTTTCTTCAAACAATGGGGCGTTTGGGGCTCAGACGGTGAGAAGCGTTCCAAGAAAGCAAATGGCCGAGAGTATCGCGGTCAGCAATGGGACGAAATGCCAGCCATCCTGGCGGAACTCGCCTAGAGTTCGTCCTTAGCGTTGCCTACCCGAATTTTTTCCAACACGATACGAATCGCCTCCGGAATCGCCACCGCCTTCTGCACCGCCCGCTCAACAAACACATGCACAAAATGTCCAAACGCCGCCGGCTCGTCATCGCCCTGTTTGAATATCGCAATCTCAAATCGAACCGAGCTATTGCCGATCTTTGCCACACGCAAGCCAACGTCGACCCACTCGGGAAACGCCAGTGGTTTTTTGTACTGGCACGTGGTTTCGGCGACGAATCCGACGACGGCGCCGTTACGATAGTCGAGCCCGCCGTGACGCATCAAGTAATCGTTGACGACGGTATCGAAGTAGGAATAGTAGACGACGTTGTTCACATGTCCGTAAACGTCGTTGTCGTGCCAACGGGTCGGAATAGTAAGGAAGTGTTTGTAGCCGGCGCGGTTTTCGCTCATGTGCTGCGGTTCGCTTTGTCTTGATCGTTGGCGGATTTTATTTTGTCGCGAATGTCTTGCCAGTCTTGATCGGACAAATTCGCCAGATGAGTGAACGATGCGCCGTTAGCCAGATAGCCCGCGCCGTCAAGGGCGATGGTTTGGCCGGTGAGCCAGTCGCAACCGTCCGCCATCAAAAACGTCGCGAGGTTTTGGATTTCCGCGAGTTCGCCGGTGCGGCCCATGGGATTACCTTCGCCGCGCGACAGCGCGTCTTTGCCGGGACTCAAACGATCCCACGCGCCCTTGGTGTAGATCGGCCCCGGCGCGATGGCGTTGAGGCGGATGCCATAGCGCCCCCACTCTACCGCGAGGGATTTGGTCATCGCGTCCAATCCGGTTTTCGCCATGGCGGACGGCACGACGAAAGGCGAGCCGGTCCACACCCATGTAACGAGAATGGAAATCACCGAGCCTTTGATTTTGTCTTGAATCCAACGCTTGCCGATTCCTTGCGTGACGTAAAACGTGCCGTGCAACACGATGTTGGTGATGGCGTCAAAACCGCGCGGCGATAAATCTTCGGTGCGGCTGATGAAGTTACCGGCGGCATTATTGACCAAGCCGGTAAGCGGCCCGTCGTCCCAAATTTTCTCGATCATCTCGTCGACGGCGGCGGCGTTGCGGATGTCGACGGCATGCGTTTTCACGGAACCACCAAATTGCGCCATCATTTCTTCAGCCGATTCATCGAGAACATTCTTGCGGCGACCGCAGATGTAGATGTCGGCGCCGAGTTCGAGATATTTTTCCGCCATCGCACGACCGAGGCCCGTGCCGCCGCCGGTGATCAGAATGCGTTTGCCTTGCAGGAGTTTTTCTTTGAACACAGTCACGCCTTTTGAATTTTAGAGCACGTCAGTTCTTGTCATTCCCGCGAAAGCGGGAATGACATCATGATAGGTCGGGTGGAGGCCTGGGAGCCAATGGCCCAAGGCCACTCGGCACCAGCACGGCTCTTCGAGCATTCACTAGGGCGTTGGCCGTGCGCATACGAAAGTTAACTCTTGATCGCCGCTTTAATTTGCTCCAACGCACTCGGATCATCCAGCGTCGTCAGATCGCCCGCATCTTTGCCTTCGGCAATCGCTTGAATGCTCCGCCGCAATAATTTTCCGGAGCGCGTCTTCGGTAATAACGCAATGAAATGAACACGCGATGGCCGTGCGATGGCGCCCAATAAATGATCGACGGCTTGCATGATTTCTTTTTCCATCGTCGCACGACCGGCTTCGTCTTCAGCGCGGCTTGCGTCTTTCAACACGGCGAAGGCAATCGGCACTTGACCTTTGAGCTTATCTTCCACGCCGACTACGGCGACCTCCGCAACGTTCGGATGGCTTTGCACCGCTTCTTCAATTTCGCGCGTCCCTAACCGATGGCCGGCGACGTTAATCACGTCATCGGTGCGGCCGAGGATGAAGTAGTAACCGTCTCGAACGCGAATGCCCCAGTCGAATGTCGAGTATGCGAGCTTGTCTTTGAAGTTGGAGAAATAGGTGCTGACGAAGCGTTCGTCGTCACCCCAGATCGTAGTCATGCAGCCCGGCGGCAACGGCGGCATGATGGCGACGACGGCTTTTTCATCGGCGCCGACTTCTTCGCCGCTGACCTCGTGCAGCAATTTCATGTTGTAGCCATAAACCGGAAAACTCGGGCTGCCGAATTTTCGCGGCGTGTCTTCCACGCCCAACATCGCAGACAAAATCGGCCAGCCGGTTTCCGTTTGCCAGTAGTGATCGATGATCGGTTTTTTGATGCCGTCGGTGATCCAGCGCGCGGTCGGCTCGTCGAGCGGCTCGCCAGCGAGAAATAAATAGCGCAGCGAACTCAGATCATATTTCGTCAACAATGCTGGATCTTGTTTTTTCAACACGCGGATCGCGGTCGGCGAACTAAACATGATGCTAACTTTGTGTTCCTGCAGCAGCTTCCACCAGATGCCGCCATCAGGCCGAATCGGCAAGCCTTCGTAGAGAATTGTGGTGCAGCCATTGATCAGCGGCGCGTAGATGATGTATGAATGACCGACCACCCAGCCGATGTCGCTGGTGGTAAACATCGTCTCGCCGGGCTTGCAACAGAAAATATATTTCATCGACGCCGCGAGCGCGACGGCGTAACCACCGGTGTCGCGCTGCACGCCTTTTGGCTTACCGGTCGTTCCCGAGGTGTAAAGAATATAGGACGGCTCGCTTGACTCCATCCAAGTGATGTCCACATGCTCGTCCATATGTTGCGCGCGAAGCGTGGCGTAGTCGAAATCGCGCCCCGCAACCAGGTTCATCGCTTTGTCCAAACCACGATTGACGAGCACGACATTTTGCGGCGGAAACGTTGAGAGCCTAGTGGCTTCGTCAACCAAATTTTTATAGGGAATGGCCTTGCCCGCACGCATGCCGGCGTCGGCGGTGACCATGACTTTCGGTTTCGCGTCATCGATACGGGTGGCCAAGCTCGCCGACGCGAAGCCGCCGAATACGTCGGAATGAATCGCGCCGATGCGCGCACAAGCGAGCATGGCAAACATCGCCTCGGGAATCATCGGCATGTAGATCAACACGCGATCACCTTTTGCGACGCCCAGGGATTTCAACACCGCAGCCATGCGATTCACTTCATGGAACAGATCGCGATACGAGAATTTTTTCTCCTCGTTGGTTTCAGTGGAAATGTAGATCAGCGCGGTTTGCTCGGCGCGCTCCGCCAAGTGACGATCCACTGCGTTGAAACACAGATTGGTTTCGCCGCCGACAAACCATTTCGCAAACGGCGGTTTTGAATAATCCAGAACTTGTTGGAATGGCTTATGCCAGCCGATGTGCTTGGCTTCCTCGCGCCAAAACGCGTCGGGGTTTTCGATGGAATACTTGTGGAATTCTTTGTAGGTGGTCATGCCACTCCTCCAACTGACTTCTCGTTTTGTCATTGCCGCGAAAGCGGGAATCCATGTTGACTTTGACAGGCTAAATGGATTCCCGCTTTCGCGGGAATGACACGATGCTACGCGTTCACATTCACAACCAAGCGCCCACGCACCTGCCCGGCCAAAATCTCCGGCGCTTTGACAATCGCCTGTGCAAGGGAAATTTCCGTGGTGATCGCGTCGAGTTTCGCTTTGTCCAGATCCGATGCTAAGCGCGCCCACGCTTCCAAGCGCGCGGCTTTCGGCGCCATCACGCTGTCGATGCCGATTAGGCTCACACCGCGCAGAATAAACGGCGCCACGCTGCTCGGGAAATCCATGCCTTGCGCGAGACCACAGGCCGTGACCACGCCAAGATATTTCGTCGCGGCGCAAACGTTTGCAAGCGTGTGACTGCCGACGGTATCCACCGCGCCGGCCCAGCGCTCTTTAGTCATCGGCTTACCGGGCGCGGAAAGCGTGGCGCGATCAATGACTTCGCTCGCACCCAGCGATTTCAAGTATTCCGATTCAGCCATACGACCAGTCGATGCGACGACGCGGTAACCGCGCTTCACCAATAATGCGATGGCCACGCTGCCAACGCCACCGGCTGCACCGGTAACGAGGATCTCGCCTTGATCCAGCGTCACGCCGTGTTTCTCTAGGCCCAACACGCACAGCATCGCCGTGTAACCCGCAGTGCCAATGGAGGCCGCTTGTTTGGTCGTGAAGCTCGGCGGTAGCGGCACCAGCCACTCGCCCTTCAAACGCGCTTTCTGCGCGAGACAACCCCAATGACCCTCGCCGACGCCCCAGCCGTTAAGAATGACTTTGTCGCCTACTTTCCACAGCGCGGAATGACTTTCCTCCACCGTGCCCGCGCCGTCGATGCCGGGCACCATCGGAAATTTGCGCACTACCGGCGCTTTGCCGGTGATCGCCAGGCCATCTTTGTAATTGATGGTGGAATAATCGACGCGAATGGTTACATCGCCTTCCGGCAAATCGCTTTCGTTGATGTCGGCGATTTTTGCTTCGGTGCCGGCGTCGGTTTTGCTTAGGAGAATGCCTTTGAACATTTTTGTCTCGATAACAATGGATTTGGAATGAAGATATTTTATCCTACAT
>JANNMV010000170.1:0-2273 GCA_031398205.1 Pseudomonadota bacterium
ACATAAAGGAAAAATCCGCCGAAATTGCAGCCGACCGTAAGCGCCAGCGGTAACAACGATTTGTGCGAAAACACGCGCTTGAAATTGCCCAGCACTTTCGCGGGCAGGAGGGATTGGCGCTTGGCGGGATCGAGGGTTTCCGGCAAATACTTCCAAACAAGAATCATCAACGCGATCGCGAAAAATGCCAGGAACCAAAAGGTCGCGTGCCAATTGAATAATCCCAACAACCAGCCACCGATGATCGGCGCGATAGCCGGCGCGATGCCAAAAATCATCTGCACTTGCGCCATTAAACGCTGCGCCGCCGCGCCTTCGAACAAATCGCGAATCATCGCGCGGCCGACCACCATGCCCGCACCGGCCGCGAGCCCTTGAACGGCGCGGCAAACCAGGAGCGCTTGAATATTCGGCGCGGTTGCGCAGCCGATCGACGCCAAGGTGTAAACCGCTAAACCAACGAGCACGGTCTTGCGCCGGCCTATCGAATCGGAGATCGCGCCGTGCCATAAAATCATGAAGCAATAGGGCAGCAAATAAGCCGTCAACGATTGCTGCAAACTCGCCTGGCTCGCGTTGAGACTGGCGCGAATTTCTGGGAACGCCGGAAGATAAGTGTCGATCGAGAACGGCCCGATCGCTGCGAGGCAGGCGAGGATGAATGCGATGAGATTGCGGTTTATTTTTGATTCCGGCCGAGCCATAAAATTATTTTCCGGCAATCTTCGCTGCCGCAATCGTATTCGACAGCAACATCGTAATCGTCATCGGTCCAACGCCGCCCGGCACCGGCGTAATGTACGACGCTTTTTCCTTGACCGTTTCAAAATGCACGTCGCCGGCAAGCTTGCCGTCGGGCAGGCGATTGATGCCGATATCGATCACCACCGCGCCTTCCTTCACCATATCCGCCGTCACCCTATTTGCCTTACCGATCGCGACGATAAGGATATCCGCCTGCCGCGTGATCGCCGCGAGATCGCGCGTCTTCGACATACACACGGTCACCGTCGCGCTACGATTGATCAACATCAGCGCCATCGGCTTGCCGGCGATATTGCTGCGGCCAACGACAACCGCGTGTTGACCCTCTATGGGAATGTTGTGATGATCCAACATCTTCATGACGCCATAGGGCGTACACGGCTGAAAGGTCGGCTCGCCGACGACCAACGCCCCGAGATTGGAATGATGAAAACCATCGACGTCTTTCTCTGCCGCGATCGCGCCGATGATGGCTTTGTTGTCGATGTGTTTCGGCACTGGCAACTGCACGAGAAAGCCATGAATCGCGGGGTTACTATTCAATGCATGAATCTTCGCCAGTAATTCCGCCTGCGATGTTTCCGCCGGCATCGTATGCAATTCGGAATGCATGCCGACATTGGCACACGCTTTGACTTTATAGCGCACATAAACATGGGACGCGGGATCGTCGCCGACGATCACCACCGCCAACCCCGGCGTGATGCCACGGCTTTTCAGCGTATCAACTTCGTTCTTAAAACCGGCGCGTAAAATTTGCGAAAGCGCGTTACCGTCGATGATTGTTGCAGTCATTATTTTTTGATTGGTGGTCGAAAGCGAACGCGCAGTTTACCGCAAAGCTTAGTCACAATTAATTGCTGACGCCTGGCCTGGGCACCGCTCTGGAAGCGACTCCCAGGCCATGCATCGCCACGAGTCACTATCCATGCGGCTCCCGGCAATGCTTTCTGCGATTGCCCTTAGACCCGCAGAATTTGTTCGGGGTGAGGTACGAACCCCAACAAAACACGCCTCGAGACCCGACATCGTCACCCAACGCAGCTTCGCGAACTACAGTCCCGGCGGCGCACGAGTCGCCACCGATTTCGCCAGCGGCACCACCGGCGCCGAGGTCTAGGGCGCCAGCCCGGCGTCCGCCGCGTCTAACAGCGTCTCTCCGGCGCTATCCATTCCGCCACCCCCGCCCGCCGACGGTGGTGGGAGTGCTCTCGGAACAAACTAATGGGGGAATTCCTGATCCGAGCTTGCAATTGCTGGCCGCGTTAGCAGGGATTTACAGCGCGCGTCGGCGTACGCCGCTGGAGCCTTAGTGCGTGGAATTTGAATCCTCGGGCGGCGGCTAGCTTGATAGTGGTTAGACTTCGCGCCGAAACTCGCCGTCGATCACACGCTCGTCCTGACCGGTGCGCACCGGCGCAACGCGATCATGGGGGAAAAGTATCAGCGCAAGGGCAATGAAATCACTAATGACACCAGGAAAAATAAACAAAAAACCGGCGATCAAG
>JANNMV010000188.1:0-7084 GCA_031398205.1 Pseudomonadota bacterium
AAAAAGCTCTTGGCGATTTCCAGCCACGCCGGTTCGGGTTTCGGCCCGTCGCGAACTTCATCGCGAGCGGCCGGCTGAGCGTTCCTCCCACGAATGAGATCCCACGACCAGATGATCCCGGTAATGACCGTGAAAATAAGCAGAACGGCCGCAAAATTCAGAATATTCTTCGACACCAGGAGGTAAAAGCCCGCAACGAACAGCGCCATATAAGCCGTCTGCATATAGGGCTGAATCGTCGATATGTTTTTGCGAAAACTCGAAATCACGTCCCATACAACCAGCGGAAAACTGATAACCACGGCAATGGTGGCGATAATCGACAAATCCATTAATTGCTCTCCACTTGTAAAATCGCCAAGAACGCTTCTTGTGGGATCTCGACGTTGCCCACCTGCTTCATGCGTTTTTTACCGGCTTTTTGCTTTTCCAACAACTTGCGTTTGCGCGAAATATCGCCGCCGTAACACTTAGCCAACACGTTTTTGCGCAAGGCCTTGATCGACTCGCGCGCAATGATATGCGAGCCGATGGCCGCTTGTACCGCGACATCGAACATCTGCCGAGGAATCAGCGCGCGCATGCGCGATGCCAACTCGCGCCCGCGGTACTGCGAGGTGGCGCGATGCACAATCAGCGACAACGCATCGATTTTCTCGCTGTTAATCAAAATATCCAGCTTGACCAAATCCGCCGTGCGAAATTCCTTGAATTCGTAGTCCAGCGACGCATAACCGCGACTCACGGACTTCAGCTTGTCGAAGAAATCCATCACCACTTCGTTCATCGGCATTTCATAGGTGAGAATGACCTGGCGGCCGAGGTAGTGCATATCTTTTTGCATGCCGCGTTTTTGTGTACAGAGAGTAATCACCGGGCCGACATAATCCTGCGGCAGGATAATCGTCGCAGTGATAATGGGCTCGCGAATTTCGGCGATTTTCGATGCGTCCGGCAGGCGCGAGGGATTCTCGATCTCGATCACCGAACCATCGGCCATCACCACTTGATAAACGACCGTTGGGGCGGTGGTGATAAGGTCCATGTCGTATTCGCGCTCAAGTCGTTCCTGCACGATTTCCATGTGCAACAGGCCGAGGAAGCCGCAACGAAACCCGAAGCCGAGCGCTTGCGAGGTCTCCGGTTCGTAGTGCAGCGAGGCATCGTTGAGTTTGAGCTTTTCCAGCGCGTCGCGTAACGCTTCATACTCATTCGCCTCGATGGGATAAAGCCCGGCGAACACTTGCGATTTGATTTCTTTGAATCCAGGCAACGCCGCCGTCGCCGGGCGCTCCGCCAAGGTAATCGTATCGCCGACCCGGGCAGCGGACAACTCGCGCACGCCGGCGATCACGAACCCTACCTCGCCGGCGCGCAGTTGCTCGCGCGCCAAGGATTTCGGGGTAAACACCCCGACCTGTTCGCACAGAAAATTCGTCCGCGTCGACATCAGCAAAATCTTGTCTTTAGGTTTGAGCGCGCCATCGACGACACGCACCAGCATCACCACGCCAACATAGTTATCGAACCAAGAGTCAATGATCAGCGCTTTTAGCGGTGCACCGCGATCACCTGTCGGCGCGGGGATGCGGGCGATAACCGCTTCCAGCGCATCGATGATGCCTTCGCCGGTCTTGGCGCTGACACGGACCGCGTCGGTAGCGTCGATGCCGATAATGTCTTCGATTTCCGCAATGACCCGCTCCGGATCGGCGGACGGCAAATCGATTTTGTTCAGTACCGGTACGACCTCGACGCCCTGCTCGGTGGCCGTATAGCAATTCGCCACCGTTTGCGCTTCCACGCCCTGCGAGGCATCAACCACCAGCAACGCCCCTTCACAAGCCGACAAGGAACGCGCAACCTCATAGGAAAAGTCGACGTGCCCCGGCGTATCGATAAGATTGAGCGCGTAGATCTGACCATCACGCGCCTTGTAGGTCAGCGCGGCCGTTTGTGCCTTGATGGTGATGCCGCGCTCGCGTTCGAGATCCATGGAATCGAGAACCTGCGCTTCCATTTCGCGGTCGGACAGACCACCGCAAGTCTGAATAAAACGATCGGCGAGCGTTGACTTGCCATGGTCGATGTGCGCGATGATAGAAAAATTTCGGATGTATTTCATCGCGTGAATGGTTCGGCAGCGCCGACAGAATGGAAAATAGTATAAATAGTGTTTTGTGTCACGCCGTAAAAAAGGGCATCGATGGATGCCCTTTTCATCAAATTAATCGCTGATTTTACTGCAATTTCTTGAAATACGCATGCAAAGCTTTATCATCCAAGTGATAACAACAGATTTGCGTGTCGCCACTCATCAGTACCGGAATCAACGAACCGAACTGGGCCACTAACTGAGCGTCTCGATCGATGTCTACGATTTCAAGTTCAAAATCGTATTTGTCGTGGCAATCTGCCAACGCCCGCTCCATGTCGTAACATAAATGGCATAGTTCGCGTGCGAAAAGCGTCAGCCGCGTCATTGCCCCGGATCGGTACGCAGCGTAATGTACTGCGTCGTCTCGCCGCGTCGAACCAGGAGCGCTAAATTCTTGCGTGCTTCCAGTTTACCCAGCGCCAGGTTAAATTGCTCGATGGTTTTAACCTCGCTGTTGTTGATCGCCAGGATCACATCGCCCGGTTGCAAACCGGCACGAGCAGCGACGCCTTTTACCTCCTCGACCAACACGCCGGCGGAAATTTTCAGCTCCTTGCGCTGATCGACCGTAAGCTCCGACAACGTCAATCCCAGCTTGCCGATATTTTCAGTCTTACCGCGCTTAAATGGCGGCGGCATGTTCGCCGATTTATCCACGGGGAGCTCACCTACCACGACGGCTAGGTCCTTAGTCGCGCCCTTGCGCCAGACTTGCAGGTTGGCTCGCGAACCGGGCTTCACCGCACCGACCAAGCGCGGCAGATCGGTTGAAGTCTTCACTTCTTTACTATCGAATTTCAGAATGATGTCGCTTGGTTCAAGCCCGGCCTTTTCGGCCGGCCCGCCTTTTTCGACATTGGCGACCAGGGCGCCTTGCGCTTTGGGCAGGCCGAACGAATCCGCTAACTCCTTCGTAACCTCTTGAATCACCACCCCAAGCCAACCGCGCGTGACTTTTCCGCCGGCGCGCAATTGATTGGAAATGTCCATCGCCACGTCGATGGGAATCGCGAATGATAAGCCCATGAAGCCACCGGTGCGGCTGTAAATTTGCGAATTGATACCGATCACTTCGCCGTTCAAGTTGTACAACGGCCCGCCGGAGTTGCCGGGATTAATCGCGACATCGGTTTGAATAAACGGTACATAGTTTTCCTGGGGCAAGGAGCGGCCCTTGGCGCTGACGATGCCCGCTGTCACACTGTTGTCGAAGCCAAACGGTGAGCCGATCGCCAACACCCAGTCGCCAACCCGCAATCTAGCCGGATCACCGAAGGCCACTTTAGACAGTCCCGTCGCTTCAATCTTGATCAGCGCCACGTCGGTTCGTTTATCCGAGCCGATCACTTTGGCTTTGAATTCGCGTTTGTCGTTCAAGGTCACGGTAATTTCATCGGCGGCTGCAACGACGTGGGCGTTGGTCATGATGTAACCATCGGCGCCGATGATGAAGCCCGAACCCAAGGACTGGCCCTCGCCTTTCGGAATGGGCTGCGGAATGTAACGACGGAAGAAATCAAACATGGGATCGTCTTCCGGGATATTGGGCCCAACGCCCGATTCCGCTTTTAAGGCAGAAGTGGTGCTGATATTCACTACTTCGGCGCCGTGGCGCTCGACCAGGTCGGCAAAATCCGGTAACTCGCGAGCCTGCAGCGACGACATACCGCATAACAATAGCAGCAATGGCAAATAGTGTGTTTTATGCATTTCGGGTCTCTATTTTCTTCGTTGAAGTAGGTTGCGATTCGTTATTTTATCGCCAAAATCGGTGCTCGTTTTAGCAGATTGGGATGGGATCGGGCGAAAACAATTGATGTCGATTTACGGCGGCGCCTCTTTTACCACCGAGTTGGCGATTTGCGTCACCGCGATCGCGGGTACTTCGCCGACCACGACAACGTTGTAATCCGGGATTTGCCGACTGTAGAAACTCACCGCGCCTTGCTGGCTTGGCTTGCTGGTTGACTGCGGTTCGCCTTTACGTGGCTCGATGAACACCGATACCGAGGCCAGCCCATCGGAATAGAGTAACTGCGTTACCGGCTCGGGACGATTCGCTAGTGTGCGCCGCAATTCAACTTGTTTTTTGAATCCCGGCGGCAAATTTTTCACCATCCAACCCGATGCGCCCGTCATCGGGGCGCTCTGACGAACCCAATTCTCATTGGAGAAATTCGATTTTAGTGATTCGCGAATGATGAGCTGGCCAATACGAACGTCGCTGAAGCTGAAATGTTCGATCACATCTTCATGGCCACGCACCGTGTTGGCACGTAGCAACAAGCCCGATTCGCTATCCGCGCACAAGCGATAACCGTAGCGAAATTGGTCCTTTGGTTCGAGCACAATCTGCTGACAATCGCGCCCCGCGACTCGGTCTTTGCCCTTCAACTTGACGACGTATCCCTCGCTGAACTGTTGCGGCGGATCGCTAATTAGCGCCGGAAAAAAACGCTTGGCTTGCGCGCGATCAACCTTGATGGCCTTAAGTTCCGGCAAGTAACACCAGATTTCTTCTTTGTCGCGAATGATTTCCCGCACCGGGCCGTCCAAGGATTCGATTTTTTCCATTTCCCCGAACTCGTCGGTGAGGTGGCGAATGCGCGATGTTTCCGAGTGATTGCCGTGACGGTAAACGAAGGTGCCGGCGTAGTTCAGTTGGCGCGCGGCCGTCGCCATGCGCGCCAGCCAAGTCATGGCCTCGTTTGCCGGTTCGGCAGCAATACAAACGGCCGAATAACACAGGGTGAAGCAAACAACCCAACGCCGATCAATCATCGCGACATGTCCGCGCCGCCGTTCGCGTTAAAGCTTGCCGGTATCAAGGCACCGGGCGCGGCGGAAAATTCGCGGTGCGCAAGAACAAAATCATCGACGGTATTCGCCGCCACCGGTTGGCTGACAAGCGGCGGCGCGACACGTGCCAACTGCGGTTGCGGCGCCGGGGCTTGCTGGAAAGCGAGCCAAGCAACCGCGGAAACAGTCGCCAGCGAAGCCGCGGCCGCGAGGGCGAAGCGCGGCAACGCGGGTGCCCAAGCTCGACGCCGCGGCGCTAGTACGGTCGGCTCGCCATGCAACTGCGACAAGATACGCTGCTCCAACCCGGGCCGATGCCCGCGTTCCGCGCGTAACGTTTCGCCGATTAGGTGATAGCAGCGCCACGCATCTATGTACTGGGCGTTTCGATGGCACGCCGTGATGATATCGTCTACTTCAGCCTTACGCACTTCGCCATCCATCAGGGCGGATATTTCTTGAGTCATCCTACCATCTCCTGTCGTTTCCAATTTCTAACTGGGGTCGTAATTTTTCCGCTATCGCTTCGCGTGCCCGAAAGATCCGGGATCGCACCGTGCCGATCGGGCAATTCATAATCTCGGCAATTTCTTCATAACTCAAGCCTTCAATCTCACGCAGGGTAATCGCCGTTCGCAATTCCTCGGGCAACTCGTCCATCGTCGCACTCACTATTTCGGCAATCTGTTTACTCGCAAGTTCATTTTCCGGCGTATTCATGTCGCGAAGTTGATCGGCGTCGTCAAATCCTTCAGCATCTTCACTCGAAAAAGCCGTCGAGGTCGGCGGCCGACGGCCGTTCGTGACCAAATAATTTTTCGCCGTATTAATGCCGATGCGATACAGCCACGTGTAGAACGCGCTATCGCCGCGAAACGACGGCAAGGCACGATACGCCTTGATGAAGGCCTCCTGGGTCACATCTTCAACCTCTGCCTGGTCTCGCACTAGCCGTCCGAGCAGGCGCGCGAGCTTGCGCTGATATTTGATCACCAATAGTTCAAACGCGCGTTTTTCACCCGATTGCGCGCGCCGCACCAACTCCTGATCGATTTCCCGATCACTCACGTACGGCTAACTCCCTGGATATATTTATTCCTCAACTGTTCGACGTACGGCCACCTAGCGCTTGCGTGCGAGCCCCTCTGGCGCGACCGTGCAGCGGCAGTATAACTGCAAAGCACGGTAGGCGAAACGTCCGCTACTTCAAAGACCTGCAGAATCGAATTAAGTTCCGTGGCGTGCATCATCAAGCTAGTCGAATTCCGTATCCCGCATCGATCAATTGCCCAAGACCCGCATGGATAGGGGCTGGCCTCGTGCCACTGCCTCTCCCGCCAGTTGCCTACAGCCAATAGGCACTTCAAGGATAGCGTTTGAATTGCTCATCGACTTCGACTTGATAACCCGTGGCGATGCGATTGCCTTTGTTCGCCAAGGCGACCACGGCCACCAACTCCGCATACATTTCATCGCTCATGCCCTGCTTGCGTGCCGAGGCCGAATGGGAATAAATGCAATACTCGCAGCTATTGGTGATGCTGACGGCGACATAGATCATTTCCTTAGTCAGCGCATCGAGCTTTCCCGGCGCCATCACGGCCTTAATCTCCTCCCAGAATTGCTTCATCTGGCGCGGATCGTTCGCCAGCACTTTCCACACGTTGTTCACATCCGCAACCTTGCGCGTGGCCTTAATGTCGTCCATCACCATCTTGGCTTCGGCAGGCGCATCCGCATAGTCCAACTTCTTCAGCATCGACATAGATTTTCTCCTTGAGGAAACCGAAGTAGTTTATCATTTCGCGTTTTGCGCGCCGCAGCAATGCACTAGGAGAATGATGTGAAAGGAAATTGGATTCCCGGGAAAGTGGTAGAAAAGAAAATGTGGACCGACCAGCTCTATTCACTTTCGGTCGAGGCCGACATCGAACCGTTTCGCGCCGGACAATTCGGCCGCTTGGCATTGGAGATCGACGGCCAGACCGTGGCGCGCTCATATTCATTCGTGAACGCCCCGAACGAGCGCCCGTACGAGTTTTACTCCATCATCGTACCGGAAGGCCCGCTGTCGCCGCGCCTGCAAGCGATGAACCCCGGCGATCAAGTATTTTTGGCGCCCAAGGG
>JANNMV010000200.1:0-4160 GCA_031398205.1 Pseudomonadota bacterium
CCCCGACTACCGGGACATTCAGCGTGCCGCGCTTCGCCATCGCGTAAAGCGCTGGAAAGATTTTCTTATGTACGAGGTCACCTGAGACGCCCAACAATAACAGCGCAACGGAATATGCCATGCCGATGTAGGACCTGTTAAACTCAGCTTCAGCACTAAAATTTCAATAGAACGTAGGACGATTAAACCCTTACTCAAAGCACCCGTCGCGGCAATCGCGCACGCAGATCGCCCAACTGCGTTTCCAGATCGCGCACCCGCTCTAGCAAGGTTAGGGCGAGGGCAACGCCGTGGGTGTTCAGATCAAAGTCGTCACGCAAACGGCGTGCGGTTCGGGCTGGAACGATGCAATGCGCCGCAAAGATTCGCTGGTGCGCATCGGTATCGATCGGCGTGAGCGCGCCATAATCCACGAGCTCGTTAATTTCCGCTTCCGACAGGCCGGATAGTTCGGCGAGCTCATTCACCGACAACGCGTGATGCTCATGTAACCAGAACACTTCAGTGAGTTCAATTCGCATGGGTCACCTCCTGGTCGAAATGGCCGCGCGGATTGAACGTCGAGCCATCGGCAAGCTGCTTGAACAGGGTTCGCTCCTGTTCGTTGGTCACGGTTGGCAATACGATTTGCACCAGGGCGAACAGGTCGCCTTCGCCGCTACTGGGCCGGGGCAGTCCACGCTTGCTCAGTCGCAATTGCTGACCGCCCTGGGTGCCCGGTGGCACCTTGAGACGGACCGGGCCGTTCGGGGTCGGGACTTGTACCGTGGTCCCCAGTACCGCCTCCCAAGGGGTCAGTGGCAAATCCAAGTAAAGATCGTGACCACTGACGCGGTACAGCGAATGCGGGTGCAACACGACATTGATGTACAAATCGCCGTCGCGTGCGCCGTTGAATCCTTTGCCGCCCTTGCCGGGCAAGCGCAGCCGCTGGCCGTCGGTGGCGCCCTTGGGGATGCGTGCCTTGAACGCATGGGGCGCCCGATGCAAGATGCCGTTCGCGTCGTATTCCGGCATGCTCAGGTCCAGATCCACTTTGGCGCCGTGAAAGGCTTGTTCCAGGGTGATGTGTACCGTGACTTCGTAGTCTTGTCCCGGCATCGGCATGCGCCCACTGTCCGGATGCCCGCCTTGCCGCGCGCCGCGAAGACTGGCGAACAGATCGGCCAGATCAACGTCGTCGGCCGCGAATGGTGTGTCGCCGAACTCGCGCCGCCAGTCGGGCGGTGGGCGGAAATCCTGTCCCGGCGGGTGCGCGCCCAGTTGATCGTAGGCGGCGCGCTTGTCTGCGTCCTTAAGGGTCATGTAGGCTTCGGCAATTTCCTTGAATTTCGCTTCGCCGTCAGGCTCCTTGGAGACGTCGGGGTGATACTTGCGCGCCAGCTTGCGATACGCCTTCTTGATGGCGGCATCGTCAGCGCTTCGCTCAACACCCAGAATGCGGTAGTAGTCTTTGTATTTCATGGAGCGGTAGTAGCGCGAATAGTCGGGTAGCTCTTTAACAAAGGCGTTCTCCTAATCCGTATCTGCGGGCCGAATCGAACGTATGGTCAGAGGCGTGCCGTCCCGCAAGGTTTTTTGCGTGATCCAATGCGCTGGATAGGACATCTTGGTTTCGGTCTTCACGGGCAATGTGATAGTCAAAACATTCGGATCGGATTTCTTCAACTGCCGCTCCCAATACTTGATCTTCGCAAACGCAGCGCATTACTAATGACGGATACGGAACTTAGACTCATCGCTATAGCAGCGATCATCGGTGATAGCAGCCAGCCGGTAAATGGATAAAGCACACCGGCGGCAAGCGGCACGCCGAGCGCGTTGTAGATGAAGGCGAAGCCGAGATTTTGCTTCATGTTGGAAATGGTTTGCTCAGAGATCGCGCGAGCCTTGGCAATGCCTCGCAGATCGCCTTTGACCAGCGTGACCTGCGCGCTGTTCATTGCGACGTCGGTCCCGGTACCCATCGCAATCCCGACGTGGGCCTTCGCCAATGCGGGGGCATCGTTAATGCCATCGCCCGCCATCGCAACGATGTGGCCCGCTTTCTGCAGCGTTTCCACCAGTGCCAATTTATCCGCGGGATTAATCTCTCCATGTACTTCGTCAATGCCGAGTTGATCCGCGACTGCCTTCGCCGTGGTCAGGCCGTCGCCGGTCGCCATGATCACCCGCATGCCGGTTGACTTTAGATTCTCCAGTGCCTCGGCTGTGCTGGCCTTGATGGGATCAGCCACCGACAGTAACCCAGCCAGCCGACCATCGATTGCCAGATACATCACGCTGGCGCCAGTAGAACGCAGCGCTTCAGCTTGCGATGTCAGGCCTTCAATAGACATCCCTAGCTGGGTCATCAGCGCGGTATTACCTAACGCTAACTGTTTGCCACCGACGCTACCGCGAACGCCGACACCGGTGCTGGACTCAAACCCATCGGCCTTTTCGAGCACCAGCTCACGCTCGCGAGCGGCGTTCACGATTGCATCTGCCAGCGGATGCTCGCTGCCTTGGTCCAGACTCGCGGCCAAGCGCAGTACTTCGTTCTCGGTGTAACCCGAGGTGGCCACGACACGATCGAAGCGCGGCTTGCCTTCGGTTAGGGTTCCAGTCTTGTCGACGATCAGCGTGTCGAATTTGCAAAAATTTTCAATGGCTGCCGCGTCGCGGAACAGCACTCCCTGGGTGGCGGCGTTGCCAGTCGCGACCATGATCGACATCGGCGTGGCAAGTCCCAGTGCGCATGGACAAGCGATAATGAGAACCGCAACGGCGTTGATGAGGCCGTATATCCAGCTTGGTTCAGGCCCGAATAGTCCCCAGCCGAAGAACGTCAGCAACGCGATACTGACGACCGCGACAACGAAGTAGCCGGCCACCTGGTCTGCCATGCGTTGCATCGGCGCCTTGGAGCGCTGCGCCTGCACGACCATCTGCACAATGCTCGCCAGAACCGTCTGCGACCCGATCTTCTCGGCGCGCATCACCAGCGCACCGTTGGTGTTAAGCGTGGCGCCGATCAGCTTGTCGCCCGCGCGCTTGGTTACCGGAATCGGCTCGCCGGTTAGCATGGATTCATCCACTGCGCTACTCCCCTCAATGGCAATACCATCGACGGGGACCTTCTCTCCGGGGCGCACACGCAGCGTGTCACCCACATGGACGTGAGTGAGGGGAACGTCCTCCTCAGCGCCGTCGGCGTTGATTCGACGCGCCGTCTTGGGTGCTAAACTCAGCAGCGACTTGATCGCCGCTGAAGTTTGCGAACGGGCTTTGAGTTCGAGAATTTGACCGAGCAAAGTCAACGAAATGATCACTGCCGCCGCCTCAAAGTAGACCGACACACGGCCCATGCTTAAGAACGATGCGGGGAACACGCCTGGCGCCACTGTTGCGACTACGCTGTAGATAAAAGCCGCGGCGGTGCCCAACCCGATCAGCGTCCACATGTTCGGGCTGCGATGGAGCACCGACCGCACTGCACGTTCAAAGAAGGGCCAGCCGGCCCAGAGGACGACGGGTAACGTGAGGACGAGTTCAATCCAGCTTTGCGTAGTCATGTCGAACCATTGCAAGCGGTGACCTGCCATTGCGAGAACGGTGACGATGATGGTCAGCGGAAGTGTCCAGATGAATCGTCGCCGAAAGTCCAGTAGTTCCGGATTTTCGCCGTCGTCGAGGCCCGGCATGTCGGGCTCCAACGCCATGCCGCATTTGGGGCAGGCGCCCGGGTGATTCTGCCGCACCTCGGGGTGCATCGGGCAAGTGTAGACCGCGCCGACAGCAGGCTCGGTTATGGTGGGTATGGTTGCAGCCGAGGCTGAGGTGTTGGCTAAATACTTGGCCGGATTGGCTGCGAACTTAGCCTTGCACCCCGCACTGCAAAAATAAATCGGCTTAGTTTCGTGCTGCAACACGTTGGGTGATTGGACGGTCACCGTCATTCCGCAGACCGGATCTTTCATAAGTGACTCGGAACGCCGGTGGCTGGGATGTCTTTTCTGCCGCTGAGATAGGCGCGTACCGCCGCAATCGCGATCGGCACGACGCCGAGGACGATAAAGACCACATCGCCGGGAAAGCGGGCCCACTCCAAAAGCCGCGCCAGATCGCCTCCAGTGTAGGCGAGGCTGCGGGCGTGCCAATAGCCATTTTCCAGCACA
>JANNMV010000031.1:0-6243 GCA_031398205.1 Pseudomonadota bacterium
AACTTCAGCGGCGGGCGTGTTGGAAGGAAGATCGTAAAGCTTGGTCAGCCCATCGGTATCGGGGATGGTTTCAATATCGAAGACAAGGACGGGCTGCAAGACTCGGAACCGCTACTTCTTCACCCAGTTGCCGCTGCCGTCTTGAACGTAAAATCCGGCCGGGGCTTTTTGAATGTAGCGCTGCGCGAAGGTGGTGCGGATATCTCCTTCCCATTCGGGATGGCCGTTTGCTTTGGCGATTTCTTTGTACAACGCAGCTCGGTCTTGATTCTCCTGCGCGACCAAGTTATTGATCGCGGCGCGATCCTTCAGTGGCAACGCGCTGGCATCGCGCACAGCGACGTTACCGTCCTTGGCAAAGCCTACCGCACCGGACTGGTAAGCCGGTTGTAGTTGGGCATTACGCGCTTTCATGGAATTGGTGATGGCGGTAACGCCGGGGGTGTTGACGTCCAGGTTCGCCTGCGCCCACGATGTATTCGCGGCAATCAGTAACACGATCAAACTCAGCAAAGAAAAATTTCGATTCATAATTATTCCTCGGTTGAAAAACACAACAATTACTTCGGCGCGGGCGCAGGCTTATTCGCCTGCCGGCTCTGCAACACTTCGTCGATAATCTTATCGGCGGCCTTCTCAGCGGCCGCCGCGGGGAAGTACACATTGATCGTCACGCAAGCGCTGAGCATCGCGCCGAGCATCAAACAACTAATCCAATTTTTCATTCGAGATTCCTTTAGCCATGAAACTATTTAACCACCGGCCCGACATTGCTTTGCGTTGCGGCTTTAATGCGTCTGAGCAACTCTTCCCAACCGACTTGGCGATTGTATCCCATGACGGTAATCGACGGGATACCGCCCCCTTGCACAATCACATAGCCTTGCGCGGTATCGGCCACGCCACCCATCTCGCAAACGGTGTTGCGCAATTTGCAGGTGAGGCCGATTTTCTTGTAGCCAAACGTCTCGAAGATCCGCAGAAAACTACGCTGTATCGCCGCCGCTGCGCCGGCGCCGCCGAGCGACGAAATATTCTGCACCGCCTGCTGGCTGATCTTGCGCGGATACTTACCTTCGCTCGACATCACGCGCCCATCAAAACTCATCGGCTTCCAATTCGACAACAGCATGTTCTCCAACACCATGTCGATGCGTCCTTGCATTTTGCCGAACGAAAACGTTTTCGTCAGCGTATCCAGATCCACGTTACTCACCACCAGCGGACCTTCCAGTTGCGGCGCGGCGCCGAGCGCATCGCTCAACTGCATATTGGTCGCGACCATAATTCCGTCGAACACTTTAAACTGCAACGCACCGTCGATAAAAATACTCTTGCCATCGAAGCGCACCCGCGGAATCACTCCTTCCAGCGAGCCCGCCATGATCGGCCACTGCAACGCCGCCGTCAGTTTGGGTAGCGCGATAGGCTCCACCTCGCCTTCGAATTCGCCGAGCCAATTTTTACCCTCGCGACGCGCCTTCACGTTCTTGACCTTGAGCGTCCCGTCGAGTATCGGCAAGGTCAATTCCGGGATGGAAAAACTTTCGCCCTTGAATTGAAGCTTGGTTTTCACCGTGCCTATCGGCACACCGCCGACGATGGCGCTGTCAAACGCGATAACGCCCTCACCTGCGCCAGCGTTGACCCACGGAATATGCATACTCAAGCGCTCGATCTTGAATCGATTGTTGGCATCGGCCACGCTCGCGTTTGCAAGCTTGATGTCGGCGCGATGAGCTTGGCCGTTGGCCAAGACGAGTTCGACATCGGCTTTGCCGCTCGCACTAAACGTACTGAAACTGGCGCCGTCGAGAAAAGGCTTGACCAACGTATCGTAGAAAGGTTGCAGATCCAAGCTGCGGCCTTTCAAGCTGAGATTGGTTAAGGCGCCAGGATCATTTTTCCATTTCCCGCTCAACACGATTGTACCGATCGGCGCCAGATCGATTTCAGCGCGATCGATCTGGATGAAGGCCGGATCGAAGATCCCCGAAGCGCGAACTTGTTTGCGACTTTTCGCGAGATAAACTGGCTGCCACAACATTTCGCCATCAGGCCAATCCAGGGCTGTTGTGAAGCGCCAGCGCTGACCCGCTCTCTGGGCGTTGAGGTCAAGTACGGCGGCGATTTTTTCACCGGCGCGCAAGCCGGCGGCGTCGCTGAAATCAATGTCTTTCAGCGCGATACGACCTTGAATTTTTGCGTTATCCTGGGGATCACTGGTGAGTTCAATGCGGCCGGACAGCGTGCCCTTGGTGAATTTCGGCAACGATTGTGGAATCAGTGGCGCCAAGCGCGTGATCGCGCCATCTTTGACTTCGATGGTCGCGTTCCAATCGTTGTTGATGCGACGCGAACGGATGTGCCAGGATTCGTTTTTCGGTTGCAGCGTGACATCAAAAGATTCGCTGTTTGCGAACTGAAACGTAAGCGGGATGACTTCACCGGACTCCACCAGCCGGCCTTCTTTACAAGCGATACCGACAGGCGCGATCGTCAGACGCGCGCAGTGCAGTTCGGTGTTGCTATAGTGCTTGCCGTTGTTGGTGAATTCGCCGATTTTGACGCTAAGTTCGCCTGTGGGCTCGGTCAAGCGCAACGAGGCCGAGAGGCGTTTCGCGTTGATACTGGGACTGGAAATTTGATCGGCCGTCAGCGCGATTCGCGTCAGCGCTAAACAAGGCGATATTAGGCCAATGATAAGCGCTAGGAAAACGCAGCGGCGCGCTAAATTGCGCATCGGCTCCCTACTCGGGAAACACGCCCGTCGAGAGATAGCGATCACCGCGATCGCACACCACATGAACGATCACGGCATTCTCGACTTCAGCGGAAATCTGCAGCGCAACGGCGAGTCCGCCGCCCGAGGAAATACCGGCGAAAATGCCCTCTTCGCGCGCCAGGCGCCGCGCCATGTCTTCGGCTTCCGGCTGACTCACTTCGATCACGCGATCGACGCGATTGCGATCAAAAATTTTTGGCAAATATTCCACCGGCCATTTACGGATGCCGGGAACATTGGCGCCGTCCTTCGGATGCACACCGATGATTTGGATCGCCGGATTTTTCTCTTTGAGAAAACGTGATGTGCCCATGATCGTTCCCGTCGTCCCCATGGTTGCGACAAAATGCGTGATTGTGCCTTTGGTGTCGCGCCAAATTTCCGGCCCGGTGCCTTCGTAATGGGACAGGGGATTATCGGGATTGGCGAACTGATCCAAGATCCTTCCTTTGCCTTCAGCCTGCATCTGCTCCGCGACGTCGCGCGCCTGCTCCATCCCCCCGGCCTTGGGAACGAGCACCAGTTCGGCGCCGAATGCGCGCATCGTCTGGCGCCGCTCGAGGCTTTGGTTTTCCGGCATGACTAGAATCATGCGATAGCCGCGCATCGCCGCCGCCATCGCCAGGGCGATGCCGGTGTTGCCGCTGGTGGCTTCGATCAAGGTATCGCCGGGCTTGATCGTGCCGCGTTGTTCGGCGCGAACGATCATTGAAAGCGCGGGACGGTCTTTCACCGAGCCGGCCGGATTGTTCCCTTCCAGTTTGGCGAGAATAACGTTGCTGGTGTTGCCCGGTATGCGCTGTAAACGCACCAGCGGCGTTGCGCCGACGAAGTCTTCGAGAGTCTTGTACATGCTGGGTTCGGTGGGGATTTTCAGATCAAATTATCGCATGGCGGCGCGTAAATATTGTTTACGCCAACGCTAAGACATTAAAACCCCGCGGGATTGCTCGCGCGGGGTTTTCGTTCAAGGTAAAATAATCAAAAATGGATCGGTCTGACAAGCAATACCATAGCGCCTGTCAGCGAATGCATCGCTGCGAGCCAGTATTGGCGCGGCTTTTCAGGCAACGTTATTCCTTCTTCTTTTTCTCCATCGTCACGGCCTTTTCGGCCGCTGGGGCCGTCGCAGGCGCGGCCTCGTCGGCCTTCTTGACTTTCTTCTCGACGGGCTTGTCGCTGGCAGTCGGCACACCCAGCACCTTGCCATCGATGGTCACTTCAGCGGCGATCTTAGCGATGATGCCCTTGCCCACACCCTTTACTTTATCCAAATCGTCGGCCGACTTGAACGGACCGTTTTTCGTCCGATAGTCGACGATGGCCTTGGCTTTTGCGGGGCCGATTCCGTTCAGTGCTTCGAGCTCGGCGAGGGTAGCTTTATTCAAATCGACGGCAAAACTTGAACCGCAAAAAACCAGTAACGAAACGAATACAAACAATAGTTTTTTCATCAATATTCCCCAATGATGGACGTTTCAAAAAAGTCGTCGCGATCATGCAGCGCGAGACGGGTGATTTTTAACTACAGCGGTTACTCTAATCCGAGCGACCGAATTAGGCAACGGGTTTATCGCTCGCCAATTCGCGCACATAGCGCTCGACGCCTTGTTCGACGGTAAGAAACACGGCGTCGTATCCGGCCTTGCGCAGCGCCGAATTATCCGCTTGGGTGAAGCTCTGATATTTGCCACGCAACGCTTCCGGGAATTCGATGTACTCGATGAATCCCTGCGCGCGCAACTCGGCCACTGGCAACGCCGCTTCACCTTGCTGCGCACGACAGGTGTTGACGATGGCGACCGCGACATCGTTGAAGGTTTGGCAGGCGCCGGCGCCAACGTTGTAAATGCCGGAACGCTCGGGATGATCGTAAAAAAATAAATTCACGTTGACTACATCTTCAACGGAGACGAAATCGCGTTTTTGCTCGCCATCGGCATAGCCCTCGGCGCCTTCGAATAAGCTCACTTTTTTATCCTTCTGGAACTGATTGAAAAAGTGAAACGCCACGGACGCCATGCGCTGCTTGTGCGCTTCGCGCGGCCCATAAACATTGAAGTAGCGCAGACCAACCACTTGCGAGCGAAATTCGCGCGCACGGGCGCGCACATGTTGATCGAACAGCAGCTTGGAATAACCATACACATTAAGCGGCGCTTCGAATTCCGGGCTCTCCTTGAACACTTGGCCCACGCCATACACCGCTGCGGACGATGCGTAAATAAAAGGCGCCGATTGCGCCTGGCAAAAATCGAGTAGCTCGACGGAATAACGATAGTTGTTTTGCATCATGTAGCGACCGTCGGTCTCCATGGTGTCGGAGCACGCGCCTTGATGAAAAATCATCGACACCTCGCCGGAAAAACGCTGATCGGCAATGAGCTGAACAAACTCTTCTTTGTCGAAATAATCGGCTATCTGGCAATCGACCAAATTTTTGAACTTGTCGGCGCGGCTCAGATTATCCACTGCAATGATGTTGGTCTTGCCACGCGCATTCAGCGCTTTGACCAGGTTGGCGCCGATGAATCCGGCCGCGCCGGTGACGACGATATACATTAAGGAACCTCTGTTAATTCATGGCGCTCGACCACGGCGGTACCGAGTTTACCGACGACAATGCCCGCCGCACGATTGGCTAAGCGGACGGCGTCAACCCAACTCGCACCACTTGCCAGCATCACCGCCAGTGAGGCAATCACGGTATCGCCGGCGCCACTGACATCAAACACCTCGCGCGCCTGGGTCGGCGTATGGAACACTTCGCCGCTACGATAGAGCGTCATGCCTTCTTCTGAGCGCGTAACCAGCAACGCTTGCAAATTGAGCGAAGCACGCAACGCTTCCGCCTTCGCCGTCATTTCATCTTCCGATTTCCAACTGCCGACAACCGCCTTAAACTCGGCCTTGTTCGGCGTGAGTAGTGTTGCGTTCCGGTAACGCGAAAAATCACTTCCCTTTGGATCCACCAAAACCGGTTTGTTCACTTCATTCGACAGGGAAATCATACGTTCAACATGCGCCAGGCCGCCCTTGCCATAGTCCGACAAGATCACCACGTCAGCCATGCCCGCTAAGGCCGCGAAATCCTCAAGCTCGGACAACAACACCTCTCGACTCGGCGGCGTCTCAAAATCAAGGCGCAATAGCTGTTGTTGGCGGCCGATCACGCGCAGCTTAACGGTCGTCTGAACGGCGGAATCATGATGGAGAACAGTTTGAACATTGGCTTTGTGCAGCAAGTCTTCGAGATTTTTTGCCGCTTCATCCGACCCAACCACGGCCAACATGGTCGCTTGCGCACTCAACGCCGCAACGCCGCGCGCGACATTGGCGGCGCCGCCGGGGCGTTCTTCCGTGTGTTGAACATGCACGATCGGTACCGGCGCTTCCGGCGAGATGCGCGTCACCTCGCCGAACCAATACCGGTCGAGCATGACATCGCCCACTACCAA
>JANNMV010000302.1:0-2914 GCA_031398205.1 Pseudomonadota bacterium
ACACGTCAGCGGGAATGAAATGGAACGACCCGAATATTTTGTAGTGCGCGTCTACCGCCGCATGCCGGACAACTCATCACGGATCGAGGGCATGGTAGAGGCAGTCGTAAACGGAACGCAAGTTTCGTTCAGCAACGCGACAGAACTTTGGGCCTTTCTGCTGGATCCCTCGCCGGCGCCGGACCGGATGCAACCAGAATAGTTGGAAGGCGCCGGCTTTCAGTTAGTGACTTGGAATTCGGGAGTTTTTGGAGGATTTTAAAATGAGAAACTTTTCTACAAG
Organism: Pseudomonadota bacterium; assembly: GCA_031398205.1. Taxonomy (GTDB): domain Bacteria; phylum Pseudomonadota; class Gammaproteobacteria; order Burkholderiales; family JALYOK01; genus JALYOK01. Next base: position 284 of record JANNMV010000302.1, read on the forward strand.
CATGTTGTCCGTTCTGATGCTTGCGCTTGGCGTGGCGTCAGTGTCTCCTGCGCTCGCTCAGTCTTGGAAGATCAACTCTGGCCGCAATGTTGGCGCTCTCTTACCCATGGAGAGCCGCAAGCTCCCCGACGGCAGTACATATCTGACCGGAGGTTCGAAGGTCTTTGTGGAAACGGAGGACGCAACCTACCCCATTACCGGACAATCCATGGACTGCCGTTGGATCTGCAGGATCCCTGCGAACGGCAAGGATGCTTCGTGCGTCACTCTTTGCGGCGGAGTCGATAAAGATGGGGACCTGTTTAGCTTCAGAGCTCCGGGCTCTGGTGCGGGCAGCTACGAGGTCGGCCCCGGCACAGGCAAATACTCCAAAGCCTCGGGCGGGGGAACGTTCGAAACGTTGGCGCCAGACGACCCTGCTTTGACCGCTGTGCGATGGAAAGGTACGCTGCAACTCAAATAGGCAACGAGTCTAGACAAGTACCCTAAGCGCCACCTGGTTGTGCGTTCAACCGAACGCACAACCGGCGGCGTCGCAATCTTTTCGACAGCGCCAGTTCTCATCCAACCTTCGTGCGATTGGCTGAAATACCCAAAATCACGACATTACATTCGCGAAAAATTGACCACGCATTCGCTTGGCGATATAGTGCCGCGACAAATACCTATCACCTACTCCCCCTTCAACCAAGGAAATCCATGAAAAAAACACTTATCGCCATGGCCTGTGCCCTCAGCGCTTTCGCCACTTCAGCGGCCGACATGACCGAAGAACAAAAAACGATTTACACGCTGGGCGCCATCATCGGCAAGCAGCTTTCGGTGTTTGATTTATCGTCGGAAGAAGTTGCATTCGTCATCAAAGGCCTGAGCGATTCCGCGAGCGGCGCCAAACTGGCGGCGGAAGGCGAAATTTATGGTCCAAAAGTTCAGGAGTTGGCTAATATGCGGCGCGCATTGGTTGCCGGCAAACAAGCGGCGGCGGGCAAATCCTTCGCTGAGAAAGCGGCGGGCGAACCCGGTGCTGTAAAGACGTCGTCCGGTCTGGTTTACATTTCGCTTAAAGACGGCGCGGGCACGAGCCCAACCACCACTGACACCGTGAAAGCCAATTATCGCGGTAGCCTGATTGACGGCACCGAGTTCGACAGCTCCTACAAGCGCGGCGAGCCGATCGATTTTCCGCTGACCGGCGTCATCAAGTGCTGGACCGAGGGCCTGCAAAAAATGAAGGTCGGTGGCAAGGCACGCCTGGTGTGCCCCCCGGAAATCGCCTATGGAGATCAAGGTGCGGCTGGCGCAATTCCGCCAAATGCAACCCTGAACTTTGATGTGGAACTGCTTGCCGTCACGCCAGCGGTGGCGGCGACACCCCAAGCTGCCGAGCCGGCCGACAAACAATAATCGAAGCTATTGCGTCGCGCTGAAAATGCCACCGAGTTCGGTGGCATTTTTTTGCTAACGAATCATCGACCGCAATGCTCGTCTTACGGCAAGTCCCGCACTGAACATCGCCAATACGATCAGCGCCACGATCATCGCCGCGCCGAATTCCATGCTTGGATTACGGAATGAAAACTCCCCCGCGTAGAGTTTGACCAACGGCGCTGTGGCTTGGTTGAGCCCGAAGATCCCGATTGTGACCAGCCCCAACGCCAGCAGGCCGCCGAGCACTGCTTGCATGGCGCCAAAATAAAGAAACGGCCGACGGATAAAGCTGGGCGTGGCGCCGATGAGGCGGCTGACTTCGATTTCTTCGCGCTGATTGAGGATTTGCAGGCGGATGGTGTTCGCCATGACGAACACCAGCGCGAGGCCCAACACCAGCGTTAGAAAAAATACTGCGTGTTTTCCGAACTCGACAAAAGCGCTGAGTTTGCGCGCCCAATCGGAATCGAGTTCGACCCCATCGACCTCGGCCCACGACTGAATTTTTGTCTTCAGCGCATCCAGCGCCGCAGCGTCAATTGACTTGGGCTTGATCACGAACGCGTGGGGTAAGGGATTTTCCTCCAGCGTTCTGGCGATGTCGCCGATGCCCGCCGATTCCAATTCCGCCAGCGCGGCGTCTTTCGAAACAAAGCGCGACTCGGCAATATTCGCAGTCGCGCTCAAGCGCTCTTTCACTGCGGCGACTTCGGGCTCGCCGGCGCTGGTTTTTAAATAAATGCTGAGCTTGGGCTCGGGATCTAACTTGCCGGCGAGGCTGGCGACGTTGTTGACGACAAGGTAGGCGAAGGCCGGCAAACTCGCGACCAGTCCGATCACCAGTATCGTAAACAACGAACCAATGGGGTGCGCGAACATTCGGCGCCAAGCGATTTGCAGCGCATGAAAATGTTGATTCAACCACCCGCTCATGGCGTCAGCCTGCCTTGATCGAGATGCAGAATGCGTGGCTTTAGGCGCTCGATATGCGTGTGATCATGAGTCGAGACTAACACCGTCGTGCCGACCTGATTGAATGAGTGAAATAACTCGAATATCGATGCGCCGTGATCCGCATCCAGATTGCCTGTTGGCTCATCGGCGACCAGCATGGTCGGCCGGTTAACGATGGCGCGGGCAATGCACAGGCGTTGTTGCTCGCCGCCGGACAAAGCGATGGGAAAGGCTTTTTCTCGATCGAGT
>JANNMV010000316.1:0-2683 GCA_031398205.1 Pseudomonadota bacterium
CGCAATAAGTCATCGGCCATTTCCGGCGGGAAAAAATCGCGGCTGCCAAAGCCGTCGATGACGATACGCACTACGACGTTGCGCTGTGCCGCGCGTTGCAATGCCGCCGCGATGCGTTGTCCCACCATATCGTCGGCGAAGATGTAGGTTTCTAGATGAACTTCAGTTTGCGCAGCGTCGATCGCGCCTTCCAAGGCCGGAAAAAAATCCGCGCCATTTTTTAGCAGGGTAATGGAATTACCGGCGACGTAGCGGGGCGTTGCCACCTTGGTTTAGGCGCGGCTGACGTGCGCCGACAGCGCGGCATGGTCAGACAGTCTTGACCAGGCTTTTCCCTGCATCATCCGCGCGCTTTTTACGCGCAGGCCGCGTACATAAATTCGATCCAAACTTAACAGCGGCAGACCAGCGGGATAACTGCGCGCCGGGCGACCGCGCGTCGATTCGAACACTTCATGGACGTCAAGGCGATCGCGCAACAAGTGGCTGAGGCGCTCGCGCCAATCATTGAAATCGCCTGCGATCACCAGCGGCGCCCCATGGGGCACCATGCGATCGATGCGATCGCACAAAGCGCGCGCTTGCTGCAAACGCCAACGTGAGAACAAACCCAGGTGCACGCAAACGCAATGGAGACGCTGATCCCAACCGGGAATGTCGAGTTCGCAATGCAACAATCCGCGCCGTTCCAACGGATGCGCGGACACGTCCTCATTTTCCCAACTCACGATAGGAAAGCGACTGAGAATCGCGTTGCCGTGATGCCCCTCTTCGTGGACGGCATTTTTGCCGTAAGCGAAATCGCCCCACACCGAGTCGGCGAGGAACTCGTGCTGTGGCGCGGTCCATAACGTGTGGCTGAGGCCGTGGGTTTCGTTCGAACCTTGTACTTCTTGCAGAAAAATAAGGTCGGCATCGAGCGTGCGCAAGCGATCGCGCACATCGTGCAAAATCGCACGGCGATTGAAATTGGAAAAACCTTTGTGGATGTTATAGGTTGCGATTTTAAGGGTATCGATCATGTCGCTTCTTTTCGCTGCAACGATTTATTCGCCCGGCCGGCATATTGCGGTAACAACAAAATGGCCTCGCGGTTGCTCCAGGAAAATACTTTTTCCGCCGCCTCTCGCCACGGTAACCACTCGTATTGTAAATGTTCGCGCGGCGCAATGGTGATCGGCATTTGTTGCGGCAAAGTAAGGCCGAAAACGTGTTCGGTATTATGCGTAATTCCCGGCGCGTAGCGATGGCGCCAATGGGGATATATTTCGAATTCGTTTAGTTTTTGCCAATCGGTAAGAATATGTTCATCCGCGTTAAGCCCAGTTTCTTCCTTCAGTTCGCGGATGGCGGTATCGCGCAAAATTTCACCTTCCTCATCTTGGCTGCCGGTCACCGATTGCCAAAAGCCAAGACGGTCGGCGCGTTCCATAACTAATACATCCAGATCAATCGTGTGAATCACCACCAGCACGGAAATGGGAATTTTATAACGCGTCATTTATGCGATTCATTTTTTTGCTAACATGGCAAACAACCTACGGAGGAAACCATCATGACCCTCAAGTCTGCCACGTCCGCAATGAAGAAACCAGTGCCCGATCAATCGACATCGCCCGGCAAATTTTCCGTCAGCCACGCCGCCACCAGCGAATTCAAAGTCGACGGCCTACGCCCATTCTTCGCTTACCGCGATTTGGGCATCATGGACGCAACCAATGGCCGCTATGTCGCTCACGTCATTCGCGCCGTTCCCGGCAAGCCGATGGAATCCTGCTGGCATCGCCACGAAGCGGATTTTCAAATGGTATACGTCCTCAAAGGCTGGATCGAATTCGAATATGAGGGCGTGGGGAAACAACGTTACGTCGCGGGTTCATGCTTCCATCAACCGAAGAATATCGGCCATATTGAGTTGGGCCATTCCGACGATATTGAGATGCTTGAGATTGTTGCGCCTGGAGATTTTGTTACTACGGAGGATTCGAAGGGTTAGTTTATTGTTTGGTCGACATGGCTGACAGGCAATGGCCTTAGGCCACCCCGTATTGGTGCGGCGTTCGAGCAATGCATTGCCAGCAGGGAATAGCCATGCGCTTTTTGGCATGATGCCATCTCGACCTGTCATTGCGAGGAGCGTTCTTTGCGACGAAGCAATCTTGCTTTTCCGCGGACTGAAAAATCGAGATTGCTTCGTCGCTTCGCTCCTCGCAATGACTGGGCGGAACGCGAGAATCAGAGCTTGTAGGTCGGCAAAGCGCAGCGCCCCGGGTGGCCTACGGGGTGGCCTAGGGCCAGGGCCATTCCGACGAATGACGGTAGCCAGATTGCGATGGCATCTGCGCGCCAACCGAGGGTGTTGTTTGGCGGGTTTCACCCGCCCTACATTTTTATTTTTGGCCAAGCCACAAGCCGCGCCCCGCTTGCCTCGTGGCTGCGCATGGCCTAGAAGTGAACATTCACGGGGTGGCCTAAGGCCATGCGGCTCTCAGGGCGACTGCTTTCTTATTTGTCATTGCGAGGAGCGTTTTTGCGACGAAGCAATCTCGGTTCCTTAGGCTGCTGAAAAACGAGATTGCTTCGTCGCGTTGCTCCTCGCAATGACTGGGTGACGTGCGAGGGCTCACTAAGTACCTGTAAATAAATAAAGGTATCAACTTCGGAGAGGAAGTAGTATGCTTTG
>JANNMV010000340.1:0-2259 GCA_031398205.1 Pseudomonadota bacterium
TTAATGGTGAGGTTGGCGGCGTTTAGCAGTACCTCGCCGTTCGGCAAGGCCAGCGATAGATCATCGACATGCAGTGAAACATCTGAGCTTACAGTTGCCTCAATCTGGGCGCTTTGCGCGTGATTCTCCGCCCGATCCATCGCCGCCTGGAATTGCAGCAAGCGATCGGCCGTCGCGCGCCATGCAGCGAGGTTGGCGTAATTATCGACAAACCAACTCAAGGCATCCTGAACGCGTCCGAATGCTGACGAAATTTGCATCAGCACGCCAAGTGAAATCGCGCCGGCAAAGTAGCGCGAGCCGGCCAAGATGAAGGGAAAAATCACAGCGGCTTGGCCAAAGGAAAAAGTAAACCATCCGAGACGTTTATTGGCCTTTATCAGACGCCAAAAATTATCCATCACCGAATCGAATCGATCGAGCAAGTGCTTGTGTTCGCTGGCCTCGCCTTTATAAAGCGCGATCTGCTCGCTGCTTTCGCGCAGTCGAACCAAATCGAAACGAAAATCCGCTTCATAGCGCTGCTGCATGAAATTCAGGTTTATAAGTGGCCGTCCGATCCAATGGGTAATGAAACTACCGATGAAAGCGTACAAAATGCAACCCCAAACCATGTAGCCGGGAATAGTGATGACGTGGCCCGCGAGCGAGAATGTCAGCGGCCCGGAAATTCCCCACAGCACGCCGATAAAGGTGACAAGTGTGACCGTCGCGTTCAACAGGCCGATGACCAGTCCAAGGGTATCGCTGGTGTATTTATTCAAGTCTTCCGCAATGCGCTGATCGGGATTGTCGGTCTCGTTACGCGCAAGCTCCATGCGGTAGTAGGTTTTGTTCTCCAACCAGCGAGCGAGAAAATTCTTGTTGAGCCAATTGCGCCAGCGCATTTGCAACACCTGCGCGACATAGGCTTTGTAAACCGCAACCAATACCCATACCGCGGCGATGGTGCAGAAGACCCAAATCTGTTCCCAAAAGGCCTTGGCGTTTTTTTGTTCCAACGAATCGTAGAACGCTTGATTCCACTGATTCAGTCGATACAAAAGATAAACGCCGCCAAGATTCAATACGAGAATCAAAATCAATAGCCCCCACGCGCGCCACTTCTCCTCCGATTGCCAATAGGGATAGGTAAGGCGCCAGGCACGTTTCGGAAAACTGAGGTGCAGCGCATCGGATTGCGGCGGGAAGGGTGACGCCATGAACGCCTCGCGAGTTGGAGTTGGTCTTAGCATTTGAGCGTATCACAATTGGCGCCGCCGAATTGCCTTGCCCAAGCGGAGAAATTTATTTGCCGCTGTTGAGTCGCACTAACCGATAAACCGTGTGGTTGTGATTTTCCTTCAGTATGGCAATTTCAACCGCCGCACCTTGTTTGCCCAAAGTCTCGTTGGTGGGATTTTTATAAATAATTTTTCGGAATTTTAGATAATCGCGCCGACGTGCTGCCGCATCCTGTGTCGGCCAGTCGAGCATTTGCGCAATCAAAAAATCGAATAGTGCAGGCAACGTGAAATGCAATTCTTCCGCCCGGAATTCGATAGCACCTCCAAACGCGTTAGTGGCTTCGACTAAGGTTGCGTCGTTGCGGATAGCACTGGGAAATACTTCCGTCATCAGGCATTGATAAAGTTGTTTCACCACAGCGCTTAACTGCCCTTGAACTGTGCTTTGCGTTTGCCATGGAAGGCTTCCACTCCTTCGCGAAAATCGTCCGACGTACGTAAGCGGCTGTAGCAGTGACCTTCCAATTCGATCGCGACGCTGAGTGTGGAATCTTCCGTGTCGTTCAACAATTTTTTCGCGGTACGTTGCGCCAGCGGTGAGAAGCTGCGCAGTTCATCGACCAGTGCATCGGTGGCCGTTTCCAACTCGCCGTCTTTCACGCATTCCGTTGCAATACCCCAATCGAAAGCTTGATGGCCGTAGATGCGGCGCGAACGCATCACGACGTCTTTGGTGCGCGCGATGCCGATCATTTTCTGCAATCGAGCCGAGCCGCCGGAGCCGGGGATTTGGCCGAGTTTTTGTTCCGGCAACGCGTACTGAGTGGTTTCCGTGACGATACGAAAATCGCAGGCCAGGGAAATTTCAAAACCGACGCCGAAGCAGTAACCTCGATTGGCGGCGATCACCGGCTTGCTGCATCGCGCCGGCGCGGCGATGTTCCATGCGAGCTTGGAGACATGCTCGGGCGAGGCTTCGAGAAAACCCTTGATGTCGCCGCCACTGGAAAAATGTTCGCCAATGGCGCGCAGC
>JANNMV010000365.1:0-2441 GCA_031398205.1 Pseudomonadota bacterium
TTGCGCCACCCAGGCTTGGGCGATGCTCATTAAGTTGCTGTAGGTCATATAGATCAGCAACGCGAGGATGAGATTGGCGGATCGCCCGGCGCGCGGATTGACGTAACTCAGTGGAATGGCAAGCAGCGATAGGATCAAGACGCTCACGGGCAATCCGATACGCCAGTGCAATTCGGCAAAACGCTCCGGCGTCGGTTCTTTCAGGATATCTTGCGGCGACATGGTCTTGGCGCTGGGCGTGCCGGTTTGTTTCGCCTGACTCTCGATGCGCATCGCATAGCGCTCGAAATCCACTATTCGATAGTCCGCCTGCCCTGGCGTGCCCTCGTAACGCCGGCCATTCTGCAAGACAATGAATTTGTCGCCATTCTCGTGGGTCTCTTGGTAGCCTTTTTCCGCCACGATCACACCGAGTTTTTGATGTTGTACGGACTGCACAAAGATATTCTCGATTCGATTGCTTTGCAGGTCGACACTCTCGACGAAGAACACCCGGTCGGCGTTTTTCGATTCGCGAAATACCCCGGAGGAAATGCGCGAGACGTCGCTGCGCGCATCGAGCCGGTTGGCGTATTCGGCGCTTTGCTTGAGCGCCCACGGCGAGAGAAACAAGCTCAGTCCGCCGACGGCCAATACCAAGGGCAAGGCAAAAAACGTCACCGGGCGAATGAAATCCACCAGACTCTTGCCGTTGGCAAACCACACCACCATTTCCGAATCGCGATAGCAGCGCGATAGGGTGAGCAGCACCGCGATGAATAACGTTAGCGATATGACCACCGGCAAATAGTTCAGTGCGCCGAAGCCGAGCATGATCATGACCGCATCCGCCGGCAAGCTCCCGCCCGCAGCCTTGCCGAGTAAGCGGATAATCTGCGTCGTGAAGGTAATGGCGAGCAAGACCGCGCCGACAGTCAACGCCACTTGACCGAATTCGCGTATGAGGCTGCGACTAAAGATCATCGATGAAACGCGCTTTGACTTTTTGTTCGCACAATGGGGATAATCGGGGAATCTAGTTAACGTGGTCAGAACAAGGAGCAGAAGTTGGAATTTAGCACAAAAAGTTTAAGCCCGGAAAAAGCCAAGGGCGCCTGTGTGGTGGTCGGTATCCATGAAACCGCCAAACTCTCGGCCAGCGCCGCCGCGTTGGACAAGGCATCGAAACTGCATCTCAGCGCGATTCTTAAGCGCGGCGATATGAACGGCAAAGCGGGCAGCACCCTGCTGCTGCACCACGTGCCAAACGTGGCGGCCGAGCGCGTGCTGTTGGTGGGCCTGGGCAAGGACACGGAACTCAGCGACAAAGCCTACCGCGAAATGATCCGTGTTGCGCTTCGCGCCCTGAGCCAAACCGGCGCCGTCGACGCCACCCTGTTCCTGCTGGAAATCGCGGTCAAAGACCGCGCCGCCCCGTGGAAAGCCGAGCACACGGCCTTGATCGCAGGCGAATCGACCTATCGATTCGAAAGCTTTAAGGGTACGCCGGATCGCCATAACGCGGCGCTTAAGCACATTGCCCTAGCCGTGAACGGCAAGGCCGAACAAAGTGCCGTGGACACCGCCTTGCAAGCCGGCCAAGCCATGGCGGACGGCATCGCGTTCGCCAAGGATTTGGGCAACACGCCGCCGAATGTTTGTACGCCGGCCTTCCTTGCGGATGCCGCGCGCAAGATGGCCAAGACCCATGGCCTCAAAGTCGAAGTGCTGGAACAAAAAGACATGGAAAAACTCGGCATGGGATCATTCCTGTCGGTTTCCAAAGGCAGCCGTAACCCGCCGAAGTTTATTATCCTGGAGCACAAAGGCGGCAAGAAAGGTGATAAACCGGCCGTTCTCGTCGGCAAAGGCATCACCTTCGACACTGGCGGTATCTCCATCAAGCCCGCACCGGACATGGATGAGATGAAGTACGACATGAGCGGCGCGGGGAGCGTGCTTGGCACGATGAAAGCCATCGCGCTGATGAAGTTGCCGCTCAACGTCGTCGGCCTGGTTCCCACTTGCGAAAACATGCCCGATGGCGCGGCAACCCGTCCCGGTGACATCGTTAAAAGTATGTCCGGCCAGACCATTGAAATTCTCAACACCGATGCGGAAGGCCGCTTGATTTTGTGCGACGCCCTCACTTATGCGGAGCGTTATCAACCGAGCGCCGTGATCGACATCGCCACGTTGACCGGCGCCTGTGTCGTCGCGCTGGGCACGGTTGCATCCGGCCTGTACGCGAATAAAGACGCCCTCGCCCAAGAAGTGATCAAGGCCGGCGATACCGCACACGATCGGGTGTGGCACATGCCGCTGTGGGACGATTATCAAGAACAATTGCGCAGCAACTTTGCCGACATGGCCAACATCGGCGGGCGGCCCGCAGGCAGCGTCACCGCCGCATGTTTCCTGTCGCGCTTCGCGAAGAAATTCGATTGGGCACATTTGGATGT
>JANNMV010000386.1:0-4809 GCA_031398205.1 Pseudomonadota bacterium
TCGATGCCGAAGCGCGGTAATGTATACCCAAGTAAATTATGCGAACCGCCATACAGCGCGCGGCTGGCGACAATGTGACTACCCGCGCCCATCAACGTGGCGATGGCCAGATGCATCGCCGCTTGACCGCTCGCCGTGCCGATTGCGCCAGCGCCTCCTTCCAGTGCAGCCATGCGTTCCTCAAACACCGCGACAGTTGGATTGGAAATGCGCGAATATACGTGACCGGCGCGCTCCATGTTAAACAGCGAAGCCGCGTGATCGCTGTCTTTAAATACGAACGACGTGCTCTGATAAATTGGCGTCGCGCGCGCGCCGGTCGCCGGATCGGGCTGTGCGCCGGCATGCAAACTTAAGGTATCGAAACCAAAATAATTAGGGCCGCTCACGATTTTTTCCGCGTTGGTTGTATCGTGAAACTTTATCACAGCCGACCACCGCAACGGAGAGTCATTGCGAGGAGCGTTTTCGCGACGAAGCAATCTCGCTTTTCTAGAGCGCCGCGAAAGCGAGATTCAGTTTTACATGAATGGAAAACTCAAATGCTGCGTCAAGAAAATGCAAAAGGCAAACCTATAGGAGGTGCAGGAATTTTGGGATAACGGCAAGATAAAAACCGCAGGCACTTTCGTGGGGAGCCAGTGGCTACACTACCGGGTAGCCCTAGGCTAGCCACTGGCCTAGGGCCAGGGCCACCCGGTTCCGGCGCGGCTCTTGGGATGGTTTGCGCTACGTTGGATTTCACATTACCCTTAATAGTCTCGCGCAACTCATCTAAGGAGCAGCACCAATGAAGCGATTATTTGTGTTTTTGTTCGTAATAGCCTGGCCCGCCGCAATTCAGGCCGGGCCGAAAGAAGACGCGTTGGCTGCTTACGAAAAGTTCTTCGCTTATTTCACCACGGACAACCACGATCAGTTGGTCACGGTATTTTCGCCCGATGCATTTTTCTTTGGCACGATCTCGCCGGAACTGATCACCGCACCGGAGGACATACGGGAGTATTTTGTGAAAGCGTTGTCCAGTTCGCGCGGTGAGGTTAAGGCGAATTTATTCGGGACGACGGCAACGCGGCTTTCGGATGACGTCGTGATCGTTACGGCGACATGGCAATCCGAGCGCACGCTTGACGGGAAGATGACGACCAACGGGCCGTCGCGAAACACATCGGTGATGCATAAGCGCGGCGAGCGTTGGTTTATCGTTCAGTTTCACAACTCTTGGAAACCAAAGTAAGGTTTTTGGCGTGGCGCCGTGCGTCGCAATTCGCACGCGACCCTCGTCTGTGCGCGTTTCATTGTCCTGATTAATGGCCTGTGAGCCGCTTGGATGTTGCGTCTGCGGGCATGTATAGGATGGTGAATTGAGAACGCCGATAACCGATCTACTCGTTAGTCGCCGGCCCCGGACGCCAGACCAACAATCGCTTCTCGGCGATGCTGACGAGTTTATCCAGCAGCAAGGCAAATATTGTCAACACTAATACACCGGCGAAAACTGTGTTGATGTCGAACGAGCCTTCGGCTTGCAAAATTAAATAACCGACGCCGCGCGACGAGCCCAAATATTCACCGACCACGGCGCCGACGAAGGCCATACCCACCGCCGTGTGCAAACTGGAAAACACCCATGCCGTGGCGCTCGGCAAATACACATGCCAGAGTAGATCGCGTTTACTCGCGCCGAGCATACGCGCGTTGTTGAGCACCACTTGGCTGACATCTTTAACGCCGTGGAAGACGGCGAAGAACACGACGAAGAAAACGATTGTTACGCCCAACACGACCTTGGACGTAATTCCCAAGCCGAACCACATCGCGAAAATCGGCGCGAGGATAATGCGCGGCATGGCATTGAAGGCTTTGAGATAGGGATCGAGCAAGCGCGCCGCCATGGGCGACAGGGCGAGCCAGAGCCCGACGATGAGCCCCAGCAAGGTGCCGATGATAAATGCGAGCAGGGTTTCCACAAGCGTGACGCTGAGGTGCGGAAAAATCTTTCCACTGGCGAACCAATCCCAGATCCTCTCCAGCACTTCGAGTGGCTTGCCGAAGAAAAACGATGGCAAGATCTCGGATTCCGTCAGCCCGTACCAAATCAGGAACAGCGACGCTAGAAGCCCAATCTGCGCGGCTCGCAGCTTAATATTGGCTTGCCGGGGTGGCCTGCGAGGTAGCCCTGGCCCTAGGCCAGTGGCTAGCCCAGGGCTACCCGGTAGACTAGCCACTGGCCTGGGGCAAGGGCGTGAAGGAGGGTGGGTGCGGGGGTCGTCGGTCATGGGCGGTTTGCGTATCGATTCCATGATGTTACGGGGCGCACGTGAAATTAGCCATAGCGATCAGAAATTGACTTCGAACATGTTGCGGCACAGCAATTATTCAGCCCGGATCGTTAGCTTCGTTCAACAGCCCTCATTGAAACCCCCGCGAGCACAGTTATGTTGCGTCGCAGCACGTCGTGCTACCATGAAACTTCCATTTGGCGAGAGAAAGCGTTGTGTTTGAAAATTTCAAGGCTTGGAGTGGAAAGCTTGTCGCGAACGCGAAGACCCTTTTCACGAGTTGGTTTCGCCGCAGAAAGCCCGACCCTCGCGGGACCTGGCTCTCCGGCTCACATCACGAATCGACGGGGCGGTTGTTCTATGCGCCGTTGCTCTCGCCCAAGCGCGATTATCAACTCCATCTCCCGGCCGCACCCCGTGACGGTGAGCGCTTGCCGCTGATCGTAATGTTGCACGGCTGCCGCCAGGATCCCGAAGCGTTCGCTGCCGGTACGCGTATCAACTTGCTCGCCGACCGCATGCGCTACCTCGTGCTTTATCCGCGGCAAACAAGGCTCGCCAATCCCTACCGATGCTGGAATTGGTTCGATCCGTCTAGTCACAAGGGAAATGGCGAAGCTGCGATCGTCGCCGGCATGGTGCGCGAAGTCGCGAAGAGTCATAGCGTAGACCCGTCGCGCATTTACGTCGCCGGCCTCTCCGCCGGCGGCGCCCTGGCGAGCGCGTTGGCGAGTTGCTACGCTGATGTGTTCGCCGCTTGCGCCATCCATTCCGGGTTGATGTTTCAAGCGGCCAGTTCTCCCGCCGGCGCGCGGCCGGCCATGCAGAACGGATCGGCGCTCGACCCGGAGAAGGTCGGCGAGAGCGCCTTTGAAATATCAGGCGACAAGGTCAACGCCATGCCTGTGCTCGTGATTCACGGCGACGCAGACGACATCGTGCATCCGATCAATGCCGAGCAAATCATCGCCCAATTCCTTGCCATGAATCGACTCGCGGCTGAAAAAAATGGACGGCTCGATACTTCTACGGCGAGAACGACCGTGACAGCAAACGGTAGCGGTCACCGCTTTGAGATTCGCGACTATGGTCCAGAAGACGCGCCGCTGTTACGCCATGTCATCGTTAAAGGAATGGGGCATGCCTGGAGCGGTGGCGACCCTCGCTACCCCTTCAACGATCCGCGCGGGCCCGATGCAAGTGAAATGGTGATGGAATTTTTCGCGATGCATCGCCGCGAGAAATCCCGCTAATGTCATTCTGAGCCCTTCGCTGCGCTCGAGGGTAAACTCCGCGAAGGGATCAGGATGACAGGTTAGTCTAGCAATGCCACCGCCGTCGGTGCGTCTTCAAGTCCCGTCGCGATATCTTCAAATTCGACGACATTGTTGATTTCCGTGCCCATGGCGATGTTGGTCACTCTTTCGAGTATTACCTCGATCACGACCGGAACCTGGTGCTTGGCCATCAATTTCTCCGCTTGCCGAATCGCCGGGGCGAGTTCTTCTTGTTTATGCACGCGGATCGCTTTGCAGCCTAGGCCCTCGACGACTTTGATGTGATCGACGCCGTAGCCGTTCATTTCCGGCGCGTTGACGTTCTCGAATCCCAGTTGCACGCAGTAATCCATGTTGAAGTTGCGTTGCGATTGTCGTATCAATCCGAGATAGGAGTTGTTCACGACGATGTGGATATAGGGCAGCTTAAACTGCGCACCGACCGCCAATTCTTCGATCATGAACTGAAAATCGTAGTCGCCGGAAAGCGCCACGATCTTGCGCGAAGGATCGGCCGCGCGCACGCCCAGCGCGGCGGAGATGGTCCAACCGAGTGGGCCGGCCTGGCCGCAGTTGATCCAGTTGCGCGGCTTGTAAACATGCAGAAATTGCGCGGCCGCGATTTGCGATAGGCCGATGGTGCTGACGTAACACGTGTCTTTATCGAAATTTCGGGCCATGCATTGGTACACCCGTTGCGGCTTCATCGGCACGTTGTCGAAGTTGGTCTTGCGTAGCAAAGTGCGCTTGCGTTTCAAACACGATTCTACCCACGCCGTGCGATCTTTTAGCTTGCCGGCGGCCTGCCACTCTTTCGCGACTTCGACGAATAGTTCCAATGCTAATTTGGCGTCGGAGACGATGCCATAGTCCGGCGCGAACACGCGGCCGATTTGCGTCGGCTCGATATCGACGTGTACGAACTTGCGGCCCTTGGTGTAAACATCAATGGAACCGGTGTGGCGATTCGCCCAGCGATTGCCGATGCCGAGCACGAAATCTGATTCCAGCATCGTGGCATTGCCGTAGCGATGCGAGGTTTGCAAACCGCACATGCCGGCCATCAAGCGATGATCATCGGGAATCGTGCCCCAGCCCATCAGCGTGGGAATGACCGGCACGCCGGTGATCTCGGCGAATTGCACCAGTAATTCCGACGCATCGGCGTTGATGATACCGCCGCCGGCGACGATCAGCGGACGTTCGTGATCGTTCAACATGCGCAATGCTTTTTCAACTTGCGGGCGAGT
>JANNMV010000390.1:0-11388 GCA_031398205.1 Pseudomonadota bacterium
AAACCGCGGCGGGACAACGATTGCCAACAAGACTATGAATACAAAAGAATTCAGTCTGGCTGATCTGCCGATTAGCGTGGCCGCAACTATTAGTTCGGTCAGCAAATCGGACTCCGAAGCCGACCTCGCGCTGATTCAGCGCCTGGTCGAGATCGGCTTTGTTCCTGGCGAAAAGGTGAGAGTGATTGCTCACGGCCATCCCGGTCGAGAACCGATCGCGGTGCGCATTGGCGGCACGACATTCGCCTTACGCCGCTTTGAAGCAGACTATGTTTACGTGGTTGCGGATAGCTAAAAAATGAGCGCCGCCGTTTCCACATTACACGTCGCCTTGCTCGGCAATCCTAATTGCGGGAAAACGGCGCTATTTAATTTGCTCACCGGCGCGCGGCAAAAAGTCGCGAACTATGCCGGCGTCACCGTCGAGCGCAAAGAAGGGTTATTTTCCACCGCATCGGGCAAGCGTGTGCGGCTCCTGGATTTACCCGGCGCCTACAGCCTCAACGCCATCAGCGCCGACGAAACCATCACTCGCGACGTCATTCTCGGCACGGCGCAGGGCGAAGCGCGGCCGGATCTGGTCGTTTGCGTGACTGACGCGACCAATCTTAAGCTCAATTTACGTCTCGCGATCGAGGCAAAACGCCTCGGCATTCCGATGGTGTTGGCGCTCAACATGAGCGACATCGCGCGCAAGCGCGGCATCCAGATCGACACCGCGAAGCTGGAAAATGAGCTCGGCATTCCCATCGTCGAAACCGTCGGCGTTCGCCACGGCGGCGCGAATAAGCTGATTGCCTACATCGATAGCCACGTGTCACCGACGCAATTATCAGCCCTGACTTGGCATGCGCCCAACATCGACGACGTACTCTCCACGCAACAAGAAGTGCGCCGCGTATTTGCCGCCGCCGTGCTTGAGCCGTTGATCGATACGCGCTGGGACGACGCCATCGATCGCGTCGTCCTGCATCCGGTGTGGGGGATGCTGATTCTGGCGGCGACGTTATTCCTGATGTTCCAAGCCGTGTTCAGTTGGGCCGCCGTGCCGATGGACGCCATCAAGGGGGGCGTGGAAGCCATCGGCGAATTCGTCAAAAACATCTTGCCGGTCGGTATGTTGCAAAGCTTGTTGGTCGATGGCGTGATCGCCGGCGTGGGCAGCGTGCTGGTGTTCCTGCCACAAATTCTGATTTTGTTTTTATTCATCCTTGCACTGGAAGATTCCGGCTATTTGCCGCGCGCCGCGTTTTTGCTTGATCGCGTCATGGGCACGGTCGGTTTGTCGGGCCGCTCGTTTATTCCGCTATTGTCGAGCTTTGCCTGCGCCATTCCCGGCATTATGGCCACGCGCACGATTACCAATTGGCGTGATCGCTTCGTCACCATCATGATCGCGCCGCTGATGACGTGCTCCGCGCGCCTGCCGGTGTATGCCCTGATCATCGGCGCGTTCATCCCGGCAAAAACCGTCGCCGGAATTTTCAATTTGCAAGGCGTGGTGTTATTCGCGCTGTACTTCGCGGGTATCTTTAGTGCAATGGCCGTCGCGTGGGTATTCAAGCTCTGGCAAGGCAAGGCGGTGCATCATCCGCTGATGCTGGAATTACCGTCTTACCACTGGCCGAATCCGCGCAACTTGGCGATTGGTTTGTGGGAACGCGTGTGGATTTTCTTGAACCGAGTCGGCACCATCATCTTAACGTTAATGATCCTACTCTGGTTTCTCTCAACATTCCCGGCGCCGCCGGAAGGCGCCATTGGCCCCGCGATTCAATATAGTTTCGCCGGCATCATCGGCCGCGCGCTCGAAGTCATCTTCGCGCCGATCGGTTTTAACTGGCAAATTTCCATCGCGTTAATCCCCGGCCTCGCCGCGCGCGAAGTCGCCGTCGGTGCGCTTGGTACGGTGTACGCCTTATCCGCCGCGGGCGACCAAGTCGCCGATCAATTGACCCCGATGATTGCGCAGTCTTGGTCGCTGGCCACCGCATTCTCTTTACTCGCCTGGTATGTGTTCGCGCCGCAATGCGTCGCGACATTAGCCGCCGTCAAACGCGAAACGAATTCCTGGCGCTACATGATCATGATGGCGGGCTATCTGTTCGGGCTCGCTTACCTCGCGTCGTTCATTACCTATCGCGTCGCGTTGGCGCTCGGAGCCTGACATGTGGCAAGACCTAGTTGTTTATGTCATCGTCTTGCTTGCCGCAAGCTATGTTTCGTGGCGCTGGTTGCCCATCGAAATGCGCGCGAGCGTGGTATCCCATGTCATCCGATTCGCAAAACGCGTGGGTTTATCGAACGCAAACGCAGAACGCTGGCAAGGTCGCGCGTCCGCGAAAACCGGCTGCGGCAGTTGTGGTCCTTGCAAAGCCTGCAACACAAAACCCACTCAAAACGGACCTGGAAGCCACGCCCCGCTTGGTTCTTGAGGCAGATACTCCGCTCAAATTGAGGAAAGTCTAGAATATTCCCATGTGTGGCCCGAGGCCAGCCCCTCATTCCCGCGAAAGCGGGAATCCATTTAGCGTCTCGAATGGGTAGTCATTATGGATTCCCGCCTTCGCGGGAATGACAGCGTGGTATGCGCGAGCCTAGTCTAAATAGCGTACGCCGCCACGATTCTTAACCGATTCCTCATTCCAAAATTTCTTTTCGCTGATGCGCTTTAACTCGTCCTCGACCGCCATCTCTTTTTCGTAAACAAGCTTCAACTTCACCGCAACTTCTTCCGCGGCAGCCAACGGTATCGAAACGATACCATCGCGATCGCCGACGATGATGTCGCCCGGTGAAATCGGCACACCACCGCAACTCACGCTCAGATTCACTTCCCCTGGCCCGTTGCGAAAACCCGAGTTCGGCGTCAGGCCGCGCGCGAATACCGGCAAGCCGACGCGCTGCAATCCAACGATGTCGCGCACCAAACCATCGCAAACAACACCGACAACGCCGATCTTCTTCGCCCAATAGGCCCAGTGGTCACCGATCACGGCGGCGGTCTCGTCGTTTTGCGTCGCGATGACGATCACATCACCGGGCTTGGCGACATCAAGCGCCGCCATTGCCGCGAGATTGTCCATCGGCCCGCCGTACGCGGTAATGGCGGATCCGCAAAAACTGAAGCTTTGGTCGAGTGGCTTGATGCGGTAGTCGAGGCAGCCTTTGCCGTTGAAGGCATCGGTGACGTAACCCGTAGGCTGATTTTGGAAAGCCGCGAGGAGTTTGGCGCTCGCGCGCGGGATGTTGCGACAAATGGTGAGCGCGACTGGATCGCCGATCATGGTGTTCTCCTCATGTGGAACGTCGGGTTACGCTGCTAGTGGCAGCACTTGTACTTATGCCACGCTAACCCAACCTACATTTTTATTTGGCCTTGCCAGGAGGCAAGCAGTGCTTGCCTCCTGGCAAGGCATAGCCTGCGAGCCAGCATCCATAAGCCTTTCAGGCGGTCGTGTTTTAGAAAAAAGCGATGGTTCTCACTTCCACGCTCTCGCGCGGCAATGCATTCGGCGGCGTGTTCGGATCTTCAAACGCACTGTGCGGCATGAAGCGCGCGCGCTTTTCGTCGGAATCATAGGTCTTGAGCATCAGCGCCTGCGTCGGTTCCATTTTCGGAAAGTAATACCAGCGATGTTGCGGCGAGTGGCGCGTGACATAAATCTCGCCGGTGCGCTCGCGATATTTCAGTTCCATGATCAGCCAATCTTCCGGCGCGACCGATTGCGAATCGCATACGCCCAGCGGCAACTCTTCAACCCGATTGCGAATCGGTTTCCACACGTTGTAAAACGCCACGCGGCCCTTAAGCAAATCGTCCGCTTCGTCGGGCAACAAATCGCGCACGCGCTGCGGGCCGGATTTCACGGTGTAATCGCTATGCACCAGCATCACGGCGGGGCGATTCAAGGTTGATTGCTGTTCCGGCTGGCGCTTGCGGATCGTGTGATCGAACACCAACACACGATTGGCGCCGGTGTTTTTCTTAACGAAGGCGACCACTTGCTCGTAAAACGTGGAACGCACCGCGGCATCGTCGTCGAACTGATCGAACAATACCGGGAACGGCTTTAACTCGAAACCCTCGCGGTCGACGGAAAATTCGTTGAGCTGGGGCCAGCCATCGCGCACCTCCACTTCCTGCGGATCGCCGCCGGGCGGATTCTTTATCGTGCCCGGTTCCGGCTCATAAAAATAGTAGTCGGGTGGAACGCCGTTATCCACGGTGTAGTTAAGTGTAGTGCGAACAGTCGAGCCTAATGACATAGCAATTCCCGTGGTTATTTCCGGTCAAGAAACGAGTATAGCTGCTTTAAAATTTTCCTGGTAGAGTGACCCTGCAACGCAATCCGGCGACGCCGCCGGCCAACATAAAATCCAATTGGAGGAGACCAAAATGAAGCTATATTACGACCCCTGCACCGTGAACTGTCGCAAGGTTCTCGCCGGATTCGATTTACTCGGCATGAAGTACGACACGGTGAAAATCGACTACTTTACCGCTGGACAGAAATCGCCGGAATATCTCGCCATCAACCCGAATGCATCGTTACCCGCGCTCGATGACGATGGTTTTGTGCTGTGGGAATCGAACGCGATGCTGCAATATGCCGCCGATAAACTGGGCGCAGAAGCCTATTATCCGAAGGATCTAAAAACCCGCGCCGATATTAACCGCTGGATGCTGTGGGAATCCAATGCGTGGTTCCCGAGTACCTACGTTTACCTGGTAGAAAACGTCGTCAAACCGCTGCTGAAAGCTGAACCCGACCAAAAAATTCTCGATGCTCAAGCGGAAAACTTCCACAAACTCGCCGCCATCCTCGACGCGCGCCTTGCGAAAACGCCGTGGCTATGTGGTAACAGCGTCACGATCGCCGATATCGCCGTCGCCGCGCCTATGCATTTACACACCTTCCAAAAGTTACCGCTCGATCAACATCCGAATTTGAGACGTTGGATGACCGAGCGCGTGGAAAAATTACCGTCGTGGAAAAAAACCGATGCTGCGCCGTATCTTGGATTGGCGGCGATGTATTAAAAAACTGATGGAGGGTGGATCAAGTCCCACGGCGACGGATCCACCGAACCTCCACAAACAGCAAAATAGGAAATGCGCTCTACTAACTGTTCAAGTGCAGCGCGCCAACAGTCTGGCGAAATGACCTTGCGGCAGCACAGAAAAAATGTAGGGCGGGTGCAACCCGCCGAACAACCGACTAGCGCTTGCTGTTCCTTAGAGCGATTCAAACTTTGATGCAGAATGGTAATTGCAACCGCAACCATTCGTCGGAATGGCCCAAGGCCACCCGGAGCGTTTCACTCTTCCGTACGAGCTACTGCGGTGCCGGCGAGGGAACAAGTGGATTCGGTCCCAGTATCTTTATGCCCGGACGCTTCGAAGGAAATACGGCGATTATGTGCATTGGCACAGAGCCAGCATTCATGAAAGTATGCGGCACGTTCGGCGGCACTTTCGCAACGTAAGGTCCTTGTACGGTAAAGCTTTGATCCCCGATCACATACTTGACCAAGCCCTCGAGTAGCACATGCGCTTCCTCCACGTCATGTGAATGAAGGCGTGGGCCCCCGCTCGGATGCGTCTCAGTGATGAAGACCGATAGGGCTTCGAACCCATAGTTCTCGCCGATGAGACGGTAGACGAACTCGCCGGGGAAGCGGTAGAAGCGATCGAGCTGATCAAACTTGAAAACGTAGTCACTGCTGTTGAACGGCTTCTCCGGTGGATGATCGAAGTTGGTAGTGGGCAGTTCACCTTGCCATTGCGGTAGCGGATCGTGTGCCAAGGCTTTACTCGCTTGGATGCTAGCCATAGCGGCCATAAGCAAGATGTTTGTTACTACGAAAGATCCTCGACGTACGGTTGTGGAACGATTATTCATGGTTTACCCTCCAAAATTGAGCCCGGTAGGGTGGGGTGAAGAATAAACCCCAACATGATTTGAATGACAAAAATGCTACTTCCGAAAATCCGCCGTTACGCCCAATCATCGACGAAAAAGTAACGACGTGTTGTGGTTCGTACCTCCTTTGCAGGGCGCACTGTCCGTTGCATCGGGCAGTTGCTTCGCAGGCGGCCCGCGTGCTGGCCGAATTCTCTGCTAAGCCCCGCAACCTAAGCGATTTTTTTAAGCGCCGCGCTTATTAGCCGTCCGTTTCAACGTCCGGAACCTTACTTTCCGTAAGCCGGCCCGACACATATTTGTGCAACACACTCGCAATGAGCGTTTGATAGGGAATGCCTTCTTTCAGCGCCTTGGCTTGTATGTCGCTCAGATCGCGCGATGAAAGGCGAATGTTTACCCGACGATCCTTAATCGCCGTAGCGCGCGCGGCCGCGCGGAATTTCGATAACTCCGCTTTCGTGGCAACGGATTTGAGTTTACCCTTCTCAAACGCATTGAGAATTTCTCGTTCGTAGACATCAATCTCTTCGGGTTCGATTCCCCGTGGCTTGCCACGAAAGGAATTTAGGCTTGGGTGTTCGATACCCCGCAGCTTGCTGCGGGGTTGTTCATTTCTCGGCATCAGCTTCACTTTGACCGAAATAATCCCGCGCCGCTTTGCGACTCGAAATGTTTGTCTTCAGAAAAAATAGTCGTCTTCCTCGACGAATGGAACCAATTAAATATAACCATCGGCGGCGACAACGAAAACCTGTTGCCGAGAGTATTTCGCGGGGTTTGGATGCGCGAGGACATCGACCAGACCGCCGGACTCAATCGCAATCACGATTTTTTCGAATGACACCCCGCGATCCTCGACGAGCGCTGCGTTTTTATCCGCATTCCACCGAAAAGGTTTCATAGTGATATTTTATGGCATTGTGTGCCTTTTGTCCCCACCATGGAAATCTCTCGATAATCGTAGGGTGCATTCATGCACCGG
The DNA here is from genome assembly GCA_031398205.1 of Pseudomonadota bacterium. GTDB lineage: Bacteria > Pseudomonadota > Gammaproteobacteria > Burkholderiales > JALYOK01 > JALYOK01. Next base: position 6,913 of record JANNMV010000390.1, read on the forward strand.
TCGATGTGGTGCATGAATGCACCCTACGAGCTACGGTTTTCGCGGATCGAGCCTGATAGGTTGGGGTAATTTGATGAATGGCTGGAAAACCCCATGGATAATGGCGCTTAAGCCGTTTCAATTCCGGAAGGTATGTGGCAAAAATCTACGCCGCTTTCCGCACCCGCATTTCAACTTGCAATCCGGCGACCGTAGCCATGTTAACCAAAGCATCCAAACCAAAAAGGTTGATTTTGCCGCGCATGAGGTCAGGTACGCGCGGCTGCGTTACGCCAAGAAGTTTTGCTTCCTCGGCTTGACTCAGGCCATTACGAGTAAGGTGTTCTTTCAATGCCATCATCGGCTTTGAACGCAGCTTCAAATTTTCCTATTCGGCGGCAGTGTCTTCAAGGGCATCCCATACGCTCGCGAATTTTTGATTGCTCATTTTCTTAGTTCCCTCTATAAATCTCGATAGCGGCTCTCGGCCAAGTCTAAAACTATCTTGCTAATCCCGGGAGTCTACGGGCATTTGCCTACGAGAAATAGAAAAACTGTTATGATTTTGCCATGGCTCCGACTATTTTCCGCGACGGCGCATTTCGCTTTTTTTTCTTTTCGCGCGAAGAGTCGCGCATTCATATCCATGTTACGCATACCGACGGTGAGGCCAAATTCTGGCTTGAGCCGGCTGTCGAACTGGCGATGAACCAAGGACTTTCCCATAAGCAACTGGCGGAGGCGCTATCTTTAGTTCGTCAACATCACGAGGAGATACTCAATGCTTGGCACGCCCACTTCGGAAATTGAAGTTACGGTGACTTCAGGTAAAGGATTCTGGCTTTTAGTCGATGATGAAGAGCTGTTTGTTCCTTATTCCGAATTCCCTTGGTTTAGGCAAGCAACCATCGAGCAAGTGACGACCGTCGAAAGACCCGGTCCAAACCATCTCTACTGGCCTTTGTTGGACGTCGACTTATCGGTTGAATCGGTTCGTGACCCTCGCGCGTTTCCCTTAGTTTCGAGGCCAAACGCATTAACTAAGCGTGCATAAGTCGCGTTCAACGCGATGCGATTGTCACTTGTCGCGTTATATTTTTTCATCTCGAAGTTTCGTAAGCAACATTCGAACTGGTTTTGGAATCGCAGCCGCAAGCGCATCGCCAATCGATAACCACATCACCCCCGGCTCGCTGGCGCGTAACAACTGTTTCTGAACGAAGACTGGCTGCGGCGTGATGCTCAATTTGAAATGGGTGAAGCCGTGTTGCAACACATCCCATGGCTCAGACGATTTAGTTTCGAGCGCAAAGCGCTCGTAGCAAACTTCGCGAGGAATTTCGCCATTTCCCAATTCAGGCAAGCACCACATGCCGGCCCACACGCCTGTTGGCGGGCGTTTCTCCAGCAACACTTCACCGGCGTGGGTGATGATGAGCATCGTCGTGGACTTCTCGGGAACGGCTTTCTTCGGGCGCGGCGACGGCAATTCTTGAATACGGCCTTCGCGTTTGGCGACGCAAGTATTTTCGACCGGACAGGCAAGACACGATGGTCGCGCGCGCAGACAAACCGTCGCGCCTAAGTCCATCAGGCCTTGGGTGTAGCCCTCGATTTTATTTTTCGGTAAGACTTCGTTCGCGATGTTCCACAGTTTCGTTTCAACGTTCTTGTCGCCGGGAAAACCCGCCACACCAAAATGCCGTGCGAACACGCGTTTGACGTTGCCGTCGAGGATGGCTTGACGCTCGCCGAATGCGAACGCGCTGATCGCGGCAGCGGTGGACTGGCCGATACCGGGCAACGCCAAAATGTCATCCATCGATTTCGGAAACCCGCCGCCAAATTGCTCGGCAATAATTTGTGCTGCGCGTAATAAATTTCGTCCGCGCGAGTAATAGCCCAATCCACTCCACAGCGCCAGCACTTCATCTTCGCTTGCAGTCGCAAGGTCACGAAGTGTTGCAAATTTTTCCAAGAACCGCGTGTAGTAAGGAATCACCGTTGCGACCTGCGTCTGCTGCAACATGATTTCCGACACCCAGATTCGATACGGATCACGCGTGTTTTGCCACGGCAAATCGTGGCGGCCGTGACGTTTTTGCCAGGCAATGATTCGCGTCGAAAAATCAGTGCATGTCACCGTTTGCTCTTTTCCAGTTGCGCGCTTTCCATTTCAATCCGCACGTTGCGCGCCGTCGTTCCCGCCCTTTTTAAAACACCAATTTTGATTTGGCCATCGACTTTCAGCGGCTTGAGGAAAGTGAGATCGAGATTCGTGGGAACTGATTTCTTCTGAATTGGCTTGGTCGCAATCGTCTTAGTGGCGGGTGGAAAATAGCGATCGAGATCCAGTTGATCAAGGCTGGCGTCGATTCGATAGGCGGGATCAGCCCAGCCGTTAACGCCCAATATCGCAGCAAATTTGCTTTGCTCCAGCCCGGCGTTTAGTTTGAAGCGCGCTTGCTCGCGCACGAGGTCGACATTACCCGCGCCGTTCAACTTTACATTGAACGGTTTTGCTTCTTTGCTTATACCGATCCAACTGATTTTGCCGGTGAGGTTTGTTAGCTCGGCAACTTGCTTTCCAAAATCCATCTTCACCGGCGACGAAAGGTCGGCTTGCCATTTGCCACTGGGGTTGTGGCCGCTCGCTTTGATCGCAACACCTTTTGCCGCAACTTGATCGGCGTTGGATAATGCCTCAAGATCCGCGCGGATATTGCCTTCCAGGGCACTGTCTGGCCAGATTACATTCGCCTGAAGATCAATGGCAGGAATCTTGGCATTGGATTCGCGCCAATTTCCTTGCACCGGAATGCTTACTTTGCCGGTAACTTGCGCGCCGGCGAGCTTTCCTGACCAATCACCTTGTAGCGCATCGATAGCGAAATTTCCGTCGACGATATTGGCAATGACCGGTGCGCGCCATTTGCCGGAAAGTTGATCCTGACCTGTTTGCATTTTCCAAGCGCCATTGAGTTGCGCCCCTTCGAGTTCGCCGGTTTGAAAATTGAGTGTGAGAGAACCCATCGCGCTCGCTTCGACGACCAACTGATCGCGCTGCATTTTGCTGTTGAGTATCATTTTTTCAAATGCGACGCGCTGCTGGGCGAGATCGAAAGTCAACGCAGCGCTCAGCGCGCCGCTGGAACGCAACTTATCCTGCTCCATAGAGAAATCCAGTTTGAAGTCGGACGCAGCAATCTTGTTGCTCACGCTCACCAAAGCGGGAACCGTCCCGCTGATGCTGATTTTTCTGACGGAATCATCGATTTTCAACTGCGCTTTAATTTGTTCGATCGACACGTTGTTCGCTCCTGATGTAAGCCGCGGCGACGCCAATTCCGCGTGCACGGTTTGCGAGCCGGCGCGCCCATCGACGATCGCGCTCAGATCCTGAAGTGCGACGCGACCTATGCCAAGATCCGCATCAATACTGGCTCGCAGGCCGACGGTGATCGGCTTCAAACCCGCCGCCTGTCCCTCCGCGCGGAATTTCGTAGCGGTGAATTGGTAATGCTTTTTCTGTAAATCGAACTTCAGTTCGCCATTAAGTTCCGTTTTTAGTGCCGCCGCTGGATTGTCGTTGGCGAGCAGAAACTGCGCATGAATTGGCGTGGCGACATTATCTGTTAGGCGTCCGGTCGTCACTTGAATTTTACTAACCTGTGTTTTTCGCTGAATCATTTCATCGTCGAAGCGCAACGTTCCATTCTTGATCGTGAGTCCGGCGAGATCGAAACGCAACGACGAGGGCGAATCATCTTTGGAGATCAGATCATCAAAATTAGTGGCGCCGTCGGCGAAGCGCTTCAACGCAACATTGAAATTACCGATTTCCACTTGATCCAACATCACTTGGCTTTTGAGCAGCGGCCACGGCCGCAGCGAAAGCTTTACCGCTTCAATTGTAGCGAACGCGGTTGCGGCATTTTTCTCGTTGAGAGTGGCGCGATCCAATTCGAGTCGGACGCTGGGAAATAACTTCAAGCGCACGCCACCGGGAATAGAAAGCTCGCGCCCGGTTTTTTCTTTCACTAGGGAAGTAAGTCGCGCTTTGTGAGAATTGGCGTCGAACGTCGCGATAAAAAATGCTGCCAATATGAGCAACAATAACAACAGCAATGCGATGCCTATGAAAACCCCTCGCCACGGCAGTCGAGTTGCAGTGGCAAATACCCGCCTCATACCTTGCGCAAATAGGTGAGCAACTGATACGGCCCTTGATTGCGAATAGCCGTCGCGCCGTTTTCGCGCAGCGCTGTTTCGATCGGCCCGATGATTGCCGCCAGCGCGCTTTCCACCACCGCCTCAATGGCGATTACCCAATCCGCGGCACTGTCCCGGTGCAGACGCAGCGCGCGCTCGGGGCTGGGGCGATCAGTGATACTCGGGTCATTGTGCAAAAGCCATGCTCTCACGCAGCCCAGGTGGGATGCGGCTTCCGACAATGCCTTGGCTACGATCCAATGGCCCAAGGCCACCTCGTCGGGG
>JANNMV010000057.1:0-3928 GCA_031398205.1 Pseudomonadota bacterium
GACTCCGGTTACGCACCGTACGGCGACAAATCCGACGCCTACGTCACCGAGCGCAGCGAGCGCATCGGCGCCTGGTTCGTGGCGCAAGGTGCGAAGGCAATTGTCGTCGCCTGCAATACCGCGACGGCGATCGCGGTGCAAACCCTGCGCCGCAACTTTGCCATTCCAATCGTCGGTGTTGAACCCGGGCTAAAACCGGCAATTGCGGCCACGCGCAGCGGTAAGGTCGGGGTGTTGGCAACCGCAGGTACGCTTGCGAGTAAACGCTACGCCGATCTGTTGGCGCGCATTCAGATGGATGCACCACAGATCGATTTTATTGCCCGAAGCGGCGCCGCTTGGGTCGAGTTGGTCGAGCGCGGTGAATTAACTTCGGCCGCTGCGCAAGACAGCATCGCGAACGTGGTCGAGCCACTTGTGGCGCTTGGCTGCGACACGTTGGTCTTGGGCTGTACGCACTACCCATTTCTCGCCCCGGCGATTCAAATCGCCGCGCCGAACGCAACGATCATCGATACGGCGCCCGCCATTGCGCGTGAACTGGCACGCCGCATCGCGGCGCAACCCAAAATTACACTGGGCGCGTTGCGGCTCGCGACTTCCGGCGATACGCGACGCGCCGCTCAGGTCGTTGCGGCCATGCTTGGCGAATCAATGGCGTTTGAAGCAGTTCCAGACATTTTTGTATAAGTCGGCGGCCTGGGAGCCGCTTGCTGCTTTAATCTTGAAGGGGTATGCGCCAAGAGCCGCATGGACAATGGATCGCGGCAATGGCGTTCTGGGCAGCACTCGGGCTGATAGCCAAATACCTATCCAAACATTTGATTTTGCGTTCTAATTGGGCTTTAATTTAATTCGACCCGGGCTGGCATGATCAGCGCGCATAAAAAACTCGGGCAACCTGCGGAATTGCTGCGCTCCGTTGCCATTGCATTCGCTGCGCTGCTCACCGCCTATGGGGTGACGCAGATCGGCTTGTTCCAAAATCTCGACCTGCAGTTGCACGATACGCAAGCGCGCGCGCTAGCTCGGGACGTTGATTTCAGCGGCATTGTTTTCGTCGATGTCTCGGAAGAAAGTATCAAGTCGCTGGAACCCGAAATCGGCGCTTGGCCTTACCGCCGCACGGTTTACGCTAAAGTGGCGGAATTCCTGCACCAGGCCGGCGCAAGCGCCATCACCTTTGACATCGTTTTTTCCGAAGCGCGCCCGCAGGATGAAGATTTGGCGCAAACCCTGGCGAGCGTCCCGGGTGTGACGCTCGCCGTATTGGCGAACACCTACACCGTTGCCTCAAACGCCGATACCGAGGCGTTGCTGGAATATCTTTCCTGGCGCAAACCGGTCGCTGCACCAGCGGTTCAATGGCAGCAATTTATTCTGCCGCGCGAAATGTTCGTATGGAACGATAAACCCCTGGCGGGCGTCGGGGTCATTGGCGTCCTGCCCGACCAGGACGGCGTGTTCCGTCGCGTGCCGCTGCTGCACCAAGTGGGCGACAAGGTATTGCCAGGATTATCGGCGGCGACGATATTTGCCGGCAAGCGAACCGCGGAGATTCGCTTTGACGAAGCGCTGCAGGAAATTCAGATCGGCGATCACACCTGGCCGGTCGATGCCGATGGCTCGGTGCGTTTGCGCTTCCCGAGCAATCCAAAGTCGATCGACGGCTTGCATTTTTCCGACGTGTTTTACGCGGCAATGACCATGCGTCCCGCCGCGGATATCGCCGAGAAAATCAAAGGCCGCAAGGTGTTCGTCGGCAGTACCGCGCAATCACTCAACGATTATCAGAACACGCTGTATGGCCGCTACGCCGGATTGCACTTGCTCGGCCAGGTAAGCGAGTTGCTCGAACAAGACGAAGTGCTCGCACCACCTAAACTGCGATGGGATTTGCTCTTGCTGGTGCTGGCGTTGCTTATCCCCATGGCCAGCTTTCGCGAGCGCGAAAACCGCAGCCCACTGCACTACGCCGGCGGATTTATTTTATCCCCGGTGTTTATTGGTGGCATTTCATCGTGGCTGTACCTACAAAAACAATCGACCGCCTTGGGCTTCCCCTTGCTGACGGGTTTTTTTTGCTTTATTTTCTTCCTCGTCAGACGACTCTGGCGGCTCTACAACGAACGCCAACGTTTGGTTTATGAGAAGCTCGCCGCGGAAGAATCGTACAAACTTAAAAGCCAGTTTATCTCCCACATGACCCACGAATTACGCACGCCGCTTGCCGCCATCATGGGATTCAATCGCCTGCTGGGCGAAAGTGAGCACGGCGACAAGGGTCATGGGCAATACACCCGGATCATCGAAAAAAATAGCGATTATCTAATGACCTTGATCAACAATATGCTCGATCAAGGCAAGATCGAAGCGGGGCAGATGAAGATTTCCAAAGTGCCGACGCGGATCCACGACGTGGTCGACGATGTGGTCGCGACGCTATCCAACATGGCCACGGAAAAGGGACTAGATCTCAATGCGCGGTACGCGGATGGCTTGCCGACGACGCTGGATTTGGACGCGTTCCGCCTGCGGCAGGTGCTGCTCAATTTGCTCAGCAACTCACTCAAGTTCACGGCAAACGGTTTCGTACACCTAGACGTGAACTGGAATGAAGGCCAGTTGCGGATCGTCGTCGCCGACTCCGGCGCCGGCATGTCGGCGGACGTGCTGGAACGTATTTTCATTCCGTTCAGGCAGGGCGCGGATAATACGCAACATTCCTTCGGCGGCACCGGTCTTGGCTTGGCCATTAGCCGAAATCTGTGCGAGCTGATGGGCGGAACGCTGACGGTTGCATCGGAACTCGGGAAGGGCAGCGCGTTCACGGTTCAAGTTCCCGCCGTCTTGTGCGCCGACAGCAGCGTGGCGGTGGCGCAGCCGGTAGCAAAAGTCGCTGCGGGGCGGGTGCATGGCCGCGTTCTCCTCGCCGACGACAACAACGACATCCGCGAATTGGTGTCGCGCTTGCTCAAGAAACAGGGTGTTACCGTGATTGCGGTGGTAAACGGTCGCGAGGCAGTAGAATCGGCGTTGAAAGAATTGCCCGATCTGGTGTTAATGGATATGGAAATGCCGGTGATGGATGGATTGACCGCGACGAAACATCTACGCGAACGGGGCTTCACCAAACCGATCTTCGCGATGACGGCCCACCCTGAAGGCCCGGAAGTGGAGCATGCTTTGAAAGAAGGTTTTGACGGCTATCTGGAAAAACCGGTGAACCGCGAACGGCTGCATGGCATCCTTGCCGCTTTTCTAGCGCCGAGCAGCGAACCGGTCGCCGTAACTCGTTAGCTTTGATTGGAATACCTTATGACGCAAAAAATAATTGTTGAGGTGGATGCGGATTTGGCCGATCTGGTGCCGAATTTTTTGGCCAACCGGCAGAAGGATCTGAAATTAATCATGGCGGCTTTGGAAAATGCCAACGATGACGCACTACTCATTATCGGTCACAACATGAAGGGCGTCGGTGGTGGCTACGGGTTCGGCGACATCACTGAGTTTGGAAAACATCTCGAGGTTGCGGCCAGAGATAAAAACCACGCCGCCGTGCGCGATTTGTTACAGCAATATCAGCACTATCTTGCGAACATCGAAATACGCTATGTCTCGTGACGATCGCAGGCACACGGCCGAACAGCCGGATCTAGCGGAGATTGTCACGCGTTCCTTCACCAGCCGCCAGTCGCCGCTGCTTGGCGGAGCGAAAGGCCGAGGTCATGTGCTAGTCGTCGACGATCAGGAAGACAATCGCGCGCTGATCGCGCGCTATCTGAGCCAAGCAGGCCATCAGGTGCGCCAAGCAAGCAATGGCAATGAGGCGTTGGCGTCCATTGCATTCGCCAAACCGGATGTAATTTTGATGGATGTGATCATGCCGGGGGCGAGCGGCTTCGAGATTTGCCAGAAGTTGAAGGCC
>JANNMV010000457.1:0-2725 GCA_031398205.1 Pseudomonadota bacterium
ATTTCCAGCGCAAATTTTTTCGTCGCGGCGGCGAGTTGATCGTCGGGAACGACTTTATTGATCAACCCCATGGCCAGCGCCTCGGGCGCGCTGAATTTGGGATTGCGAAACCACATTTCCTTGGCTTTCTTCTTGCCGACCAGGTCTTCCAAATACCAGGTGCCGTAACCGGCGTCGAAGCTGCCCATCATCGGGCCGACTTGGCGAAACACCGCGCTTTCCTTGGCGATGGTGAGATCGCACACCATTTGCAGCACGTTGCCGCCGCCGACCGCGAAGCCGTTCACCGAAGCGATCACCGGTTTTTGCAGCCGTTCGATGCTTTCGTAAATCTCCAAAGTCGGCAACACACCGGCGTAAAGCAGCGTGTCCTCCATGCCGGTTTTACGCCCGCCGATACAAAAAAATTTATCGCCTGCACCGGTAATGACCAGTACGCGTGTTCGCGTTTCGCGTCGAATGTCATTGATGCAATCGCGAATCTCGTGGCACATGGCGACGTTGAACATATTGCCGTCGTCCGGGCGGTTTAAGGTCAACGTGCCGATGGGGCCGTCTTCGGCGTATTGGATCGTTTCGAACGTCATTGCCTGGCGCTAATTTGGGTGAGAAGCTATTGTCCCCCATTCTCTCAGCAAAAAGATAGGCGTGGTGGCGGGCGTTACAACATACTGAAAAATAAGATTAAGTAACCTTGCTATCCAGCTTGGCAGGAAAAGAATATTTTCCGGAAGTTTCTTTGCGCGGCGGTGAATATTGTCTATACCTTAAGGGCTTTCCTTCAACCGCGGGAATCGCAATCACCCTTTAACGGCGGAGTCTCGACCGCCCAATTCACTCTTAAAATCCAAAACTCAACTATGAGCTACGCCACGCAAAACCCGGTTAACGGGTCAGTCCTCAAGAGTTATCCCTCCTGGGATCGCGCTAGATTAACCGCCGTGCTTGACCGGGTCGGCCGCGCACAAGCACTTTGGGCCGCCACCTCCTACGAAGAACGCGCGCAACTGTTGACCAAAGTTGGCGCCCGCCTGCGCAGCAAGCGCGACGAATACGCTGCGCTTATCACTTTGGAAATGGGCAAGCTGGCCCGCGAAGCGCGCGCCGAAGTCGAGAAGTCCGCCCTCACTTGCGATTACTACGCAGTACACGCGGAACCCTTTTTGGAAGAAGAGTTAATCAAAACCGATGCCGGCCGCAGCTACGTGACCTATCTGCCGCTGGGCACGGTGCTCGGCATCATGCCGTGGAATTTCCCGTTTTGGCAGGTATTTCGCTTTGCCGCGCCTGCGCTGATGGCGGGCAACGCCTGTCTGCTCAAACATGCGTCCAACGTGCCGCAATGCGCCGAAGCGATCGAAGCGGCGTTTCGCGATGCCGGTTTGCCGGAGCACCTCTTTACCACTATATTCGTCGATGCGGATCAGATTAGCGAAGTTATCGCCAACCCCAATGTGCAAGCAGTCACTCTCACCGGATCCGAAGCGGCAGGCCGTAAGGTCGGCGCGATTGCGGGACAGAATCTGAAAAAATGCGTACTTGAACTGGGCGGCTCCGACCCGTTCATCGTCCTGCACGACGCCGACCTTGATCTCGCCGTAGAACAAGCCGTAGCGTCGCGGTACCTGAATTGTGGCCAGTCGTGTATTGCCGCTAAACGATTCATCGTGGCGCCAGAGATCGCCGATGAGTTCGTTCGGCGCATGCAAGAACGCGCCCGCGAACTCAAAGTCGGCGACCCAAGCCACGATGGCGTCAATCTCGGACCGATGGCCAAACGCCAGTTGCGCGACGAATTGCATGAACAAGTGGCCGATGCCATTGCTCACGGCGCCACGGTTGTCCTGGGTTGCGAGCCCGCGCCCGGTGCGGGCGCCTATTATCCGGCGTCGATCCTCGATCACGTCACGCCCGCCATGCGCGTCTATCGCGAGGAAGTATTCGGGCCGGTCGCGACGATCTTCCGCGCCAAGGACGAAGCGGACGCCATCCGCATCGCCAACGACAGCGCCTACGGCCTGGCATCGAGCATTTGGAGCAAAGATTACGATCGCGCCGAGAGCCTATCGGAACAGATTCAGGCCGGCGCCAGTTTCGTCAATGGCATCGTGCGCTCCGACCCGCGCTTACCGTTCGGCGGCATCAAAGCCTCGGGTTTCGGCCGCGAACTTTCCTATCACGGCATCCGCGAATTTACCAACACCAAAACCGTTTGGGTGCGCGAATCCGATAATGCGGACGAACGTCGCCAGCAGCACGAACGCCGCCAGAACGAACGCCGTGGCTTGGAAAACGTGGTCGCAATGATCAAGTAACGTTCGACTGCATCGCCAGCGACCAATGTATATGCGGCTGCTGGCGATGCCTACGTCAAACGCCGCGCCGTGCCTGCCTTCTGGCGCACCTCAACTTAGAAATAATTGATAAGCCGGATTCCGGCTTTCGTCCCAATACTCGTAACCCAATTCGCTCAAGAAACGCTGAAACGCGCGATCTGGGCCGGGCGGCACTTGCATGCCGACTAGCTCGCGCACGTAGTCGGCGCCGTGGTTGCGGTAGTGGAATAGGCTGATATTCGATTCGGGGCCCATGGTGGATAGGAACTTCATCAGCGCGCCGGGCCGTTCGGGAAACTCGAAGCGGTACAGGCGCTCGTGCTTGACGCCCGGCGCGCGGCCGCCGACCAAATGGCGGATGTGCAACTTGGCCATTTCATTGTCGGTCA
>JANNMV010000463.1:0-8506 GCA_031398205.1 Pseudomonadota bacterium
TGATGGGCCCCGGCCCGTCGGAGATCAATCCGCGCGTGCTCGCCGCCATGTCGGTGCCGGCCATCGGCTATCTCGATCCGGTGTTTGTCGAGATGATGGACGAGTTGAAATCGCTGTTGCGCTACACCTTCCAGACCAACAACATGCTGACGTTCCCCGTTTCCGGTCCCGGTTCGGTGGGCATGGAAATGTGCTTCGTCAATTTGGTCGAGCCGGGCGATAAAGTAGTCGTCGGCCGCAATGGCGTGTTCGGCGGCCGCATGATTGAAAACGTTGAGCGCACCGGTGGTAAACCCATCATCGTCGACGACGAATGGGGCGCGCCGGTCGACCCCAACAAAATCGAAGATGCGCTGAAGAAAAACCCGGACGCGAAAATCGTCGCCTTTGTTCATGCGGAAACGTCTACCGGCTGCGAATCCGACGCCAAGACGATTTCCGAAATCGCCCACAAACACGGCTGCTTGGTGATTATGGATGCGGTGACATCGCTGGCGGGAACGCCGGTGCGGGTGGACGAATGGGGCATCGACGCGGTGTATTCCGCGAGCCAGAAATGCTTGTCCTGCACGCCAGGCTTAGCGCCGGTAAGCTTCAACGATCGCGTCATCGAGAAGGTGAAATCGCGCAAAGCGAAAGGCCAAAGCTGGTTCATGGATTTGAGTTTGCTGCTCGGTTATTGGGGCGACACAACGCGAACCTACCATCACACGGCGCCGACTAATTCATTGTTCGCGCTGCACGAATCGTTACTCGTATTGCGTGAGGAAGGCCTGGAAAATTCCTGGGCGCGCCACATGCGCCACCATCTCGCATTGAAAGCCGGCTTGGAAGCATTGGGCCTGAAATACCTGGTCAAAGAAGGTCATCGCCTGCCGCAGATGAACGCGGTATATTGCCCGACCGATATCGACGAAGCGTTGGTGCGCCGCACATTGCTGGCGGAATACAACCTGGAAATCGGTGCCGGACTCGGCCCACTCGCCGGTAAGATTTGGCGCTTTGGTTTGATGGGCTATTCGTGCAAACCGGAAAATGTATTGTTGTGTTTGTCGGCGCTGGAATCATTGCTCGCCGATTTGGGCATGCCGATCGAAGTCGGCCAAGCGGAAGTGGCCGCGCATCACGCTTATGCGAAGAATCCGTCACCGCTGCGTCGTAGCATGCAAAAACCGAAAGTCGTCGCGGGTTAGTCGTTCTAAAATTCGTGTAACAAAAAACAGGCCGCGACTGCGGCCTGTTTTGTTTAATGAACGAGGAAGGAGGATTCTATGGGATATGCACTCTACTACTGGCCATCGATTCAAGGACGCGGCGAATTCGTGCGCCTCGCGCTGGAAGCATCCGCGGCGGATTACATCGATGTTGCGCGCGAGTCCGGCCCTGGGATGGGCGTTGCTGCCATGATGCCGTTGCTTGCCGACAAAAACCTCAAGCACCGACCCTTCGCGCCGCCGTTTCTGCGCAGCGGCAGACTGCTCATTGCGCAGACGTCGAATATTTTGCAATACCTCGGGCAACGCCATGGCTTAGCGCCGAATTCCGAGGCGAGTCGGCTGTGGGCGCATCAGTTGCAATTGACCATTGCCGACTTTGTCGACGAGGCGCACGATACCCATCATCCCATCGCCAGCAGTCTTTACTACCACGATCAATTGCCGGAGGCGAAGCGCCGCACTAAACATTTCTTGGCCGAACGCGTTCCGAAATATCTTGGCTATTTCGAGAACGTCGTCAGCGCGAATGGGAAAACGGGTAATTGCATCGGCCGATCGTTAACTTATGTCGATCTTTCGCTATTCCAAATCATCGCCGGACTGCGTTATGCGTTTCCGAAAACCATGAAAAGTTCGGAGCGAAAATATCCATGCCTGATCGCGCTACATGATCGCGTGGCCAATCGGCCAACGGTGGCGGCTTACCTCAATTCAGCACGGCGCATTCCATTCAATGAGAATGGCGTATTTCGCTGTTACCCGGAACTGGAAGCGTGAACCGATAACATGGCCGACGACCCATCGCTAACCGTTCCCGCCTCGAACAAAGACCTGTTTGTCACGTTCACACGCATGGCGTTGCAAGGCTTCGGCGGCGTGTTGCCCATCGCACAACGCGTGCTGTGCGAACAAAAACGCTGGCTGTCGAAAGAACAATTCGTCGAGATTCTCGCCCTCGGCCAAGTGCTGCCGGGGCCCAATGTCTGCAACGTCGCGCTGATGGTTGGCGATCGGTTCTTCGGCTGGCGCGGCGCATTCAGCGCCCTCGCCGGCATGATGACCGTGCCCCTGGTCATCGTGCTGATCATCACCGCGCTCTATGCCGAATTCGCCAGCAATCCCATGGTTTCCGGCGCGCTCAAGGGCATGGGCGCGGTATCGGCGGGTTTGATTATTGGCAGCGCGCTCAAGCTCATTCCCACGCTACAGCGCAATCCCATGGGCTTGCCCGTCTGCGCGCTGATCGCGATCATCACCTTCGGCTTGGTCGCGCTGCTGCGCTGGCCGTTAGTTTGGGTACTGCTGGGCCTCGGCGTGGTTGCATGTTGCTACGCCGCGATGAAAATCAACGCCGGTAAATCGACATCATGATCGCCGTGGATTGGCTCGCCCTATTCGGGCATTTTTTGTTATTCTCGCTGCTCTCCATCGGCGGCGCGATCACTGTTGCGCCGGACATGCATCGCGTACTAGTCGATCGCATGGGCCTACTCACCGACCCGCAATTCAACGCCTCCATCGCCATTGCGCAAGCGGCGCCAGGGCCGAATATTTTGTTCGTCGCGGTGATGGGCTATCAAGCCGCCGGCCTACTCGGCGCCGCAACGACGCTGATCGGCATCATGCTCCCGTCCACCACGCTGGCCCTCGCCGCCGCGCGCTGGGGCCACGCGCGCCGCGACCAACTCGCATTGCGCGCGTTTCGTTCCGGCATGGCGCCGATCGTCATCGCGCTACTGGTCGCAACGGGATGGATACTCTCCGCGCAAACGCCGGGATGGCATCACGCGTTGTTGACCATCGCCGCCGCCGTTGCGGTATGGCAAACCCGCATTCATTTGCTGTGGTTGATCGCAACGGGTGGAATCGTCGGCGCGATGGGCTGGCTGTAAAACGTTCGAATCGCGCCACCTATTTATCGCTCGAGCCAGGAGCCAATGGCCCGAGGCCAGCGGCTAGCCTAGGGCTACCCAGTAGAGTAGCGGCTCGTGGACCATGCATCGCCACGAGCCAGGATCCATGCGCTTTCCGGCACACTGGGTACGCCGTTTCAAATGTAGAATACGTTTCGATAAAACGGGTGGCGGCGTTTTCAAAAAACGATTGAACGACAACCGCCACCGATCAATTATATTGACCAGAGGCGATCGCTATTGGATACACGAATATCTGTTCGCTAAACAAGATCGGGACGATATTGATGCCGACGAGCTTGCTTCCTTTCGCATGCTTGCCAAAAGCCATGCAGGATTAACTGAGGTACAGGTTACCGAATTGATTGAACAAAAGCACTTTGTGGAGATATGCAATGGCAACGAAACGGAAATTTAAGAGCGAGGCTTTTGAGGCGATTCATTCATCCGCTCGAGCCTTATTAAAAGTCGGCGCCATTGACAAGGCGACGATGCGCGAGTTTGACCAATCTTGTCTTGCGACGCCACCCGAGATTGCGCCGCGAAAGATCAAACAGATTCGTGAAAATAATCATGTCAGTCAACCCGTCTTCGCGCGCTATCTCAACACCCACGAATCGACCATTCAAAAATGGGAAAGGGGCGCAAAGCGCCCAGGCGGTATGGCACTTAAGCTACTAGCGATCGTCCAAAAGCACGGACTGAAGGTTCTCGTCTAGGCATCTCGCTGTTCCGTTCTCAGCCTGGCAATTTCGATCATATGTTTTTGCGATCGGCCAATAGTGTAAATTGCATTGTGCGCCGCAGGAGGGCAGTTGCAGAGCGGAGCCGACGCTCGCGAACGTCAGTTGCGAAGCATCGAAATCAAACTTCTCGAAACAGTCATCGAGAAAATCGAGGTCGACCGAAATACTCATGGAAGTTCTTCGCGAAAAAGTTTGAAGCAACGGCATAGCCACCGTTCATCAATAAGCTACTCGGGTAATCACCGTTCGGATAATCGCCGTTTTTAGGTTAAAGAAACTTATTTGTATTCGGGAATCTTCTGAAACGGCATCAAGTTCGGGCCTGTCGACCATCCACTGTAACGGCATGACTAGCGCCTGAACGAGCACCTCAGCAATTTTCACGACAGCAACCGCGACTTCACCATGTCGATGGCTTGATCAGAAAATCCCCGGTGCTTCGCCCATCCGTAGGCACCGCCGAACTGATTTTTTGCCGTTTGGAGAAGGTGTCGGATCGGACCGGGCTCTACGCGATACACTGCATCCGGCATCAGGGCGAGGTGCTCTCGGTAGCGTGGCCAGGCCATGAATCAATCCACCATACGCTGCATGTTTGCCGCGCTTGCCATGTAATCGGCGACGATCGCATCCTCCTCGACGCCTAGCAGACCTAGCACTATCGCCGCAACCACGCCGGTACGATCTTTGCCTGCTGCGCAGTGAAAAACAGTAGGTGTCCCGGCGCTTTCGGCAATCTGTTTAACGGCAGTGACCAATGAATCCGACGCTAAGCATTGGCGGTAGAGCAGGTTCAATACCTCCTCTGGCGGAACACCTTCGGTCGAGGCCATTTCCAATGGCGCGTTGATATAGGTGATGCCGTCATCGGCAGCAAGCGGTCTGCGGCCTTCTTCATTTACCTCCCGTAATAGCCGCAGATCGATTATGGTCTTGACTGCAATAGTTTCGCGCAATACCGCCAAGTCCTGCGGCGTTAACGCTTGTAGCGTATCGCTGCGGAATAAAAGGCCGCGCCGCGTGTCGCGGCCATCCTCCGTAGGTAAGCCGCCGAGATCGCGAAAGTTGAATGCGCCGCCTAAGGAATCATAAATTAATTACATGGACTAATTATCGCCGAGGGTATAGACTTGGCGGATGGACTCAGACGCATTGATTACGGCGCGACATCAGGCTCTCGAAGGGGTTCTGGACGAGCGTCAAAGACGGCTTCACGCGGCGGCGGAGGCCAAGGTGTTAGGGCATGGTGGTGTCAAGCGCGTGAGCCTGGCCACCGGCGTGGCGCGCGGGTCGATATTGGCCGGAATCAAAGAGCTTGAGTCACCCCAGCGGGCACTGCAGGACGGGCCGCGCCGTGTCAGGCGCCCGGGCGCTGGGCGCAAGAAGCTGGTGGAGCGGGATCCGGACGTTCGAGAGGCGCTGGAGCGTTTGGTGGAGCCCGCCTCAAGGGGCGACCCGCAGTCACCGCTGCGCTGGACCTGCAAGAGCTTGATGCAACTGGCGCGCGAATTGAGCGAGCGGGGGCACGCGATCAGTCACGTTTCGGTGGGCCTCTTGCTCAAGAACATGGGGTACAGCCTGCAAGGCAATCGCAAGACGTTGGAGGGTGCAAGCCATCCAGACCGCAATGCCCAGTTCGAATACATCAACGACAAGACGCAAGCGGCCTTGGATGCGGGGCAGCCGGTGATTTCGGTGGACACGAAGAAGAAAGAGTTGGTCGGCCGCTACCAGAACGGCGGCAAGGAGTGGATGCCGCAAGGAGAACCTGAGCAAGTCAAGGTGCATGACTTTGTGGACGAGGCGTTGGGGCGAGCCAATCCCTATGGCGTCTACGATGTCGCAAGCAACACCGGCTGGGTTAGCGTGGGCACCGATCACGACACCGCAAGCTTTGCTGTGGCCACGATCCGGCGCTGGTGGTTTGCAATGGGCCAGACCACTTATCCCACCGCCAAAGAGCTGATGATCATGGCCGACGGTGGCGGCAGCAACGGCTCACGGGTGCGCCTGTGGAAGCTGGAGTTGCAACGACTCGCCGATGAACTGGCCCTGACCATCCGGGTGAGCCACTTCCCGCCAGGCACGAGCAAGTGGAACAAGATCGAACATCGCTTGTTTTCGTACATCAGCCTGAATTGGCGAGGTCAACCCTTGGTGAGCCATGAGGTCATCGTCAACCTGATCGCTGCCACCACTACCCGCAAAGGACTGAAGGTGCGCGCTGAAATCGATGATGCTCAATACGAAAAGGGAATCAAGGTGACTGACTCACAGTTCGCCGCGATCCGCATTGCCCGCGACGACTTCCATGGTGAGTGGAATTACGTCATTTCACCGAACCAATAAAGGTTCATGTTATTTTTCTATGCTTCCTTAGCGCAAAGCCTGATGCAGATGCTTCTCCAGGGCGCAGGGCTCTCCGCCATCGTCGCAGCCGCGGCGACGTTTCTCGAGTCCGAGATTGGCATTGTCGACAGCAGTGGTGCGCCGATAGAGTGGCGCGGGACCGATGATGCGGCGCAGACACTCACCGCACCGGCAAGGTTGCTCGCGAAAAAAACGACGCCTGCTGCGGATGGCTTGACCCTGGCGACGCATGATACTAACTGGCGGGCGCAAGCCGTCGTCGTCGAAGGCGACGCCGTCGCCTGGGTGCTCGGCAAGATAATGGAAAAGGAAGACGATCTGGCCGAGCTGACGCTCACGCAAGTGGCCATGTTCGCAGCACTGCATCGTCTCGAACAGCGGGCGGCGCGCCGCGCCCGCTCTGAAACAATCGACGCGATAGTGTGGGACCTGCTTCGAGACAACGACGCGGCCCGTGCCGCCGCAATCGATCGTGCTGCCGATATCAAACTTCCTCTTGATGGGCCGCTACGGCTTTATCTATGCGAGTCAGGACTGAGCAAGGCCGGTTCGACTCAGCGCGCCTTCGCGCTGTTGCACGATCAGGTGTCGAGTTCGATCGCTGCAAGCAAAAAAGAGGGCCTACGCGCCATCGCAATGCAAGGCGCCGCGATCGCGATCGTGTGTTCAGATCAACCGCTCGAGGACGCCGAACGTTTCGCGCAGCGACTAGCACTCCAACTTGGTAAAGTCCTTGATGATCGGCGCATGATTGTCGGCGGTAGCAGCCAATTCCAAAGCGCTGAAACGCTGGTGATCGCTTATCGAGAAGCTCAAATTGCGCTCGAGGTTGCACGGCAACTGGGCCGCCCGGGCGCAATTGTTTATGACCGCGCGGGTGTTGTCGGCATTCTGCTGAGCTTGCGACACGAAGTCGGGATGCAGCGATTCTTGGAACTCAATTTTGGGCGGCTTTTGAAGGAGAAAGGTGCAAAGCGGGAGTTGCTGCTCAAGACGCTGCGCGCCTTCCTCGATGCTAACTGCTCTCATGAGACGGCTTCACGACGTCTGGGCGTGCATCGGAAGACGATTCCGCAGCGTCTAGCCAAGATTTCGGAGCTCACTGGCCTCGACCTCACAACGCACGACGATCGACTAGTTGCCGATCTCTCGCTCTATGTCTACCAAATGTTGATGAATCGCCCAGAGGCATCAAGGTGACAGTTGTCACGAGGGTCTGCGGATCAAGCGTTGCCGAGCGACGGCGATCCATAGCCGGGTTCGCTCGCGGGGAAAATCGCCTGCGCCGAGAAAGGCAGAAATCTGAGTGGACTGAACGTAGCGAGACGCTCGGAACCGCTCATCCAATTTTTCGCACTCGGGTTGACGCGCAGCAGTAAAGCCGATTTTCGAATCATCGTATCGAGTCAATAAAATGCCGTCGTTCGCGCCTGATCAGTACGCCATTAAGCCGCCATTCGCGGGGTTTCAGTTTAGCATTACCGATCCAATCGGTTCATAATGAGTTTCCATTCACAAGGCGAAGGAGGCCCAAATGGAAACCCCTGTTCAATCTCAATCCCAAGGTCCCGCGCGTCCACGCGTTTCGTGGAACAAAGGCAAACTGATCGGTTAGAAAGCACCGCTCAAACTGAAGGAGATTTACGCCATCCGTATCCGATTGCAGCTCGAAAAGCGCGTCCGTGAACTGGCGCTATTCAATCTGGCCATCGACAGCAAGCTCCGCGGCTGCGATTTGGTGAAACTGCGAGTCTGCGACGTCATGCAAAGCAATCGAATGATGTTGCGCACTATGGTGATGCAGCAGAAAACGCACCGCCCAGTGCAATTCGAACTAACCGAGCAAACCCGCGATACCGTCGGCGCGTGGATTGCGAGGGCTCAACTCAAGCCTGACCAATGCGTGTTCCCAAGCCGAGTACATGCGTCGGAGCATATCTCTACCCGTCAGTATGAACGAATGCTCAAGGGCTGGGTTGCGTCGATTGGCCTGGATCCGGCCGCGTATGGCACGCATACCATGCGCAGAACAAAAGCCACGTTAATCTACCGACGAACCAAAAACCTACGCGCCGTACAACTCTTGTTAGGTCATACCAAACTTGACTATCTCCCGCGCCGGACTATGTCCCGCTGCCCGCGGAACCAACATTGGTTCGTCGCGCGCAATGCGGGACATAGTTGTCGAGCTACAAGCTTTTGAGAAACGCCAGTAGCCGATCGTCAGGCCGATAGCGACCGGGTTTGCCTTTCGGCGGTG
>JANNMV010000473.1:0-2050 GCA_031398205.1 Pseudomonadota bacterium
AAGTTGGCCGGCGGTGTTGCACTGGTCAAAGTCGGCGCGGCAACGGAAGTCGAAATGAAAGAGAAAAAAGCCCGGGTGGAAGACGCATTGCACGCGACGCGCGCCGCGGTTGAAGAAGGCATCGTGCCTGGCGGCGGTGTCGCATTCATCCGCGCCCTCGGCGCTGCCTCGAAAGTAAAAGGCGACAACCCTGACCAAGACGCTGGCGTGAAAATCGTTCTGCGTGCCTTGGAAGAGCCGTTGCGCATGATCGTTGCCAACGCCGGCGACGAAGCTTCGGTCGTCCTTAACAAAGTTAAGGAAGGCAAAGGCAATTTCGGTTACAACGCCGGTACCGGCCAGTACGGCGATATGGTGGAAATGGGCGTGTTGGATCCGACCAAAGTGAGCCGCTGCGCGTTGCAAAACGCCGCGTCAATCGCCGGTCTGATGCTCACGACTGACGCGATGGTTGCCGAAATGCCTAAAGAAGAAGGTCATGGCGGCCACGGTGGTGGCGGTGGTATGGGTGGAATGGGCGGCATGGGCGGTATGGACATGTAAAAATTTGCCCGGCGGGGCTGTGACTTTGTTGCGTCACAGCCCCGCCGGATCAAGTTTTCCTATTTGATCCGCAGTTTTCGCAAAACAACCCCGCTAAAAAGCGGGGTTGTTTTTTTGTTCCCACCCTATCCAAATTGTTTTATAATCCCGGATTGATTTTTCTGCACACGAGTCACCATGGCAAATACCAAACAAGCCGCTAAACGCGCAAAACAAGGCGAAAAACGTCGCGCTCACAACGTAGGTCTGCGCTCTACCTTGCGCACCGCGGTTAAGAAAGTCCGCAAAGCCATCGAAGGCGGCGACCAAGCAGTCGCGCTAAAGGTGTTTCAGGAGTCGACCAGCATCATCGACAGCATCGCCGATAAAAAAATTGTGCATAAAAATAAAGCCGCTCGCCACAAGAGCCGCCTCGCCAGCGCCATCAAAGCGCTCGCCGCTTAAGTCCTCGCAATTCGCTTTACGATGAGCCGCCTCGCGCGGCTCGTTTTGTTTTGGCTTTCGGCATTACTTTAAATTCTCGAATAATGATGCCCTGGAAGCCAGCATCCATGCGACTCTCCAAGCATAATATTTTCCAGCGATTGTAAGTTAGCACAGTCCCGCCCGACTGCTTTGCACGCTTGCAAATTCGTGTAGCAATGTGCGGCGCGTGTGTATACTGCCAAGATAACAAGTGGATCAATTTCTCGAGAAAGCAACGAAACATGAGCAACTACTACGAATCGGAAGACCTCAAAAAATTCGGCAACATCGGCGAGCATGCCAAACCGCTTGCTGACGAATTCTTCAAGTACTACGGCATGGTCACCGGCGCCGATGGCGCGTTGACCAAGCGTGAAAAAGCGTTAATCGCGTTGGCCATTTCCCACTCGGAAAAATGTCCCTATTGCATCGATGCCTACACCACAGCCTGTTTGGAATCCGGCGCGAGCCCTGACCAAATGATGGAGGCCGTTCACGTCGCGGCGGCAATGAAAGCGGGCATTACACTTGCCCACGGGATCCAAATGCAAAATCATCTGAAGAAAATGGTGTTATAAAAAACGATCGGAGAATTCATGGCAGCAATCGCAGTACTGAAAAAAAACGAAGCGCCCCAATCAAAGTACGATTTCAATCGATTGCTCGACGAGCGCGAACTTGACCTAACACCCCTCAGCGTCGATACACTGCAAGTTAACATCACCAAACTGTGCAACCAAGTCTGTCGCCATTGCCATGTCGATGCCTCCCCCGCGCGCAAAGAAATGCTGTCCCGCACCGGCGTTGAACGCTGCCTAGAGATTCTGCGCGATCATCCACAAATCAAAACGCTGGACATCACCGGCGGCGCGCCGGAACTGCATCCGGATTTCGATTGGTTCGTCACGGAAGCACGCAAGCTCGGCAAACACGTCATGGTTCGTCACAACCTCACCGTCGTCTACGATGGCCATCCGCAAACCGGCGCAAGCAAAGAGTATCTGCACGATTTTTTCGCGGCAAATCGCTGCGAGGTTGTGTC